>JAISOY010000095.1 GCA_031275285.1 Bacteroidales bacterium
TCGGCCTGGGGGCAGAGTGCAACCTGCTCCTGCGAGGTGATGCCTGCCCGTTCAAATACATACAATGCGAGTGCAAGATAATAATCATACCGGAAAATATGCGCCCTGACACTGTTGGGATGGTATTTTAATGCCGTAGTGTAACATTCCACTACAAATTTGTCGAACCCATGGTTACGGATATATTTGCTTGCCACATCGAGCAGTACATCGGCAATGAGTTGTTGCTGGGTCATCGGTTCAAGGTATATCTTGTTCCTTAATGCCTCCGATTTGATAAATCCGGCCTGGATATGGTGGTGGTCGGTCAGGATGGCCCCGCAGGTGAGTTCCAGGTTGTGCCATTTGCCTTTGTTGTCCTTTATTTTCACAAAATTGTGCATGGGGGCGGTCGAAAGGTAGGCTTCTATTCCCATTGCCTCGGCCATGACCATGTAATATAGGGCCAGCGAATGGCATTGTCCCGAATTTTTGGCCATTACCTTGGTAACAAACATATTGCTCAGGTCTTCCCTGCCTTCAAAATCATTATAGTCGTATGTGATGGGGAGGTGCGTCAACGTTTTTTCGCTGCCCGGAAGGCGCACCTGAAAGGTGTCGGACATAAAGTGGAACAACATCATCTTACGTATCATGGGATCTTTTTCATCCAGTCCCTCCTGTTTGATTTTCAGATCGCACAGGGCGGCCACCTGGTTAATATGGTTATTATAGTCGGCATAACTCAACCGATTGCCGAAATATGCGTTTTCGGCAAGGAAAATGGCAACTTTCAGACTAACGGGAGCCTCCCCGGTAAGCATCTGATGGATGCCGTCGAACGCATTGAAAAAGTATTCCGTACCTTGTTCCGAAGTAAAATCCGGCATGGGGATAACACTTCTGCAGACATCCATATTCAAACCCTGCCGCGGTTCAAATTCTTCCAATGCTTCCTGTATCTGCCTTTGTTGCATTTGCCGTTGCCGCTCCACTTGTCGCATGTCTTCCTCAATCATACGCGCATTTCGTTCCTGAATGGAAATACCGGGCGAATAGATAGGTTGAGGGATATTCGGCCGGGGTAGCGACGGAGTGGAAAAACTGCCGTATTGTTGCATGGTTGCAGCTTTTGGAGTGGTGATAACCGGAACACCGGGAAATTGCCCTTTGGCTTCCTGACAAAAGAAAACGATTAAAAATAATAAAACAATATACAAAAAAGTTGTTTTCCCATATATATTTTTGACAAAATATTGTTTCATCGCAAATAAATGTTTACGGTTGTTTCTCAAACATAAACATTTATTCAATAACTATTACAATTCTATAAGTATTTTTTTTTAATATTTTGCATATATGGAAGCGGCAATAAGGGAGCAGGATTATAATAAAAATCAGTTCCCATCAAACACCTGCTTCAACGGACGGCCAATCCAGACCTGGGGTGGTTCTAATCCGAAGATATAGGCAATAGTGGAAGCAACATCATATTGCATCATACTGTCCCCATCAAAATTGAATCCTTTCTTTACCCCTTTTCCTGAAATAATGAAAGGCGTTTCCATTTCCTGCATGGTTTTTCCGCCATGTCCTTTATCAATTCCGCCATGGTCGGAAGTAATGATAAATATGGTTTCATCATACATACCGGCATCTTTTACGGATTGTACAATTTCTCCGATATAACTATCCAGGCCTTTAAGAATATCATAATATTCCGGAGTATCATGGCCGGAACGATGTCCGACAGCATCAGGATCATCATAAATGACAGCGAAAAGATTGGGTTTGGATGATCGGATATAATTACAGGCAATGATGGCAGTAGTGTCCTGGTTTTGTTTATAGTTGAGCACCTGCATACTGAAGTTCATGGCTTTCATTTCCGCTAGGTATTGCATTCCGCCCCATTCATATACATATCCTATTTCCGCATCAGGATAGGCATCCCGAAATAATCCGAATACCGAAGGAAAAATACCATAATGGGATACTACACGTGAAGGAAGTTCGGGCTCTTTCGATCCCCATGTCGTATATCCGTGCAACTCTGGTCCGGCACCCATAAACATCGATGCCCAGTTGACCGCACTTGAAGAGGGAAGTACAGAACGCTTCTTTAAAGTATAGGATCCATCCTGCATTAGTTTTTTTAAATGTGGCATATCGGCCTTTTCCACACTATATGCTCCCCAACCGTCAAAGCCGATGAATATTACATGCCGGGCCTTCCATTCCGGACGTTGATGATCTGTACAAGATGAAAGCAAGACAAAAAAGAAAACCTGAAAAATAATTACATATTTCATACAGTTTCAATAATTAAATAATATCAAACATTTAATGTCATATTTAATAAACGCAATCAATTTGATCCATACGACTTAAGAAAAATAAATAGCACTGAGTGCTTAAATTAGGATCTCAAAAATATAAATTTAAACCAATAAACCCAATGATAAAGGGACACATAAAGTGAGGTTGAATGGTTCTTTAAGCCGGGTATTTTTCTATATCCATTTTTTTTGCAACTTTGCAGTTCAATTTAAAATCCTTAAAATGACACGAGAAGAAATCGCAAATAGGATCAATACTGTGTTGGCTGAAGATTTTGAAGTAAAATTAGAAAGCATTAATCCGGAAGCTTCCATGAAAGAAGTACTTGATTTGGATAGTCTGGATTATGTTGATTTGGTGGTTTTACTCGAACAAAATTTCGGACTGAGAGTTAAAGGTTCCGATTTTGCAGAAATTTCCACATTTGAAGATTTTTATCAATACATTTTCAGACATATTAACTAAAAAACACAGATCCAAAAAAGACTGGGATGGTGTTACCAAAGGTAGTTTATGGGGACACCGTTTCTTCATCTGGCTGATTAAAAGATCCGGACTTTCTTTTGCTTATGGTTTTGCCGGAGTGGTGATCGGTTATTATATTATTTTCTCACCCCGGACCTCATCGATGATCTACCGTTATTTCCGGAAAAGACATTTGTTCAGCCGATGGAAATCTATGCGGATGACATACCGTAATTATCATTGCTTTGCCAAAATATTGATTGACAAAACGGCAATTCCCACAGGAATGGGAAACAAATTTTCTTATCAGTTTGAAAATCACGACGAAGTCACACATTTGCTCGGACAGAAACAAGGATGTATCTTCATCAGTGCACATGTCGGGAACTGGGATGTCGCCGGACATCTTTTCGGGAAACATAATACCCATGTCAACATCGTAATGCTGGACGCTGAGCACCAGCGCATAAAAAAATACCTGGAATCGGTTACAGGAGAAAAAAGCTATAAAATTATCGCACTAAAGGATGATATGAGCCATACCTTTGAAATAGGAAAAGCGTTGATCAACAAAGAATACATCTGTTTTCAGGGAGACCGCCACATGAAAGGAACGACCACTTTAAACAGAACCTTTCTGGGTGCTCCTGCTTCATTTCCGGCCGGTCCTTTTCAGATTGCTGCACATGCCCAGGTACCGGTAGTTTTCTTTTTTGCTGTAAGAAAACCCGGGCGAACCTATCGCTTTTGCTTTTATATCGCACATGTTGACCAAAATATGACGAAAAGAGAAATTACTGAATCGCTGGCATCACAATATGTTTGTTCCCTGGAACAGGTATTACGGCGTTATCCGGAACAGTGGTTCAACTATTATGAATTCTGGGATAAAGAACAGGAAAATTTATCTTAATATACAGCTCAGACTAATCCCAAAGCCCAGTTCGGTCACATCATTCTTGTGTGTATAAGTAGCCACGGATGGGATACTGCTGATCTTGAGTTCCTTTTTATCGGCATCCCTGTTAAGTACGTAAAAACTAGGAGCAATCGATATGGCCACACGATGATTGATATTATAGACAAATCCGGCCTTTATCCGGGAAACAAATGTGTATACGTCCCATGGATTATAATTACTGCCGATCAGTTCCGGTTGAAAATCAATCTTTTTACTGATACTGATCCGGGATCCGACACCTATTGCATAATATAACAACGCATCCTCAATAAAATTACCTCCGACCGTAAAAATAGTATAGAATTTTTTCATCCCCATCTTATAGCTTAATGCTACATTGGCATAATCTGAAAGTGAGAGTTCCCACTCATCATAAAATCCTTTCCTGACAATATTGATCAATCCGATAGCTACTCCCGACTCAACAGAGTCGATCACATTGACCAGCCCGATCTGGGTTCCGCGTAAAATACCGGTATGATTATATACTCCTGCTATACCGGTTCCCGTAAATTCCTGGTTGATGTTGGTAATTCCGGAAATCTGGACTCCTTTTCCTTTTTCAGTTAAATTAACTATCCCTGCGATCCGGGCACCTTCGGATTCTTCGGAAATATTCGCAATACCACTTATCTGTGCCCCATCTGATATTTGATTAAGGTTTACGATCCCGGAGACCTGTAATCCTCTTGAATTTTCAGATAAATTAGCAATTCCGGAAAATTGTGCTCCCTGGAAACCTCTGTTGATATTAATAATTCCGGAAATCTGAGTACCATAACCTGTCCCATTAATATTGTATATCCCGGAAAATTGCCCGCCCCGTACATAATCTGTTTTGTTTCCGATCCCAGCTACCTGAAGCCCGGTAACTCCATCGGCCGTATTCAGCAATGATCCGAATTCCACTCCTGAAACCCAACCGACTGATCCGGTGAGGACATTCATTGATAAATTATACCGGTAATTCCCACTTTCATTTCCATGTGTTCCGATAGGATATACAAAACTCAACTGTGCGGGAAACGTCTTGTATGATTCTTTTGATTTTGTTTCCTGAGCAGGCAGGATAACCGAGTTATTCAGTAATAACACCATGGAAGTTAACCATTTCATTTCTTTTAATCTCATGACTGATCTGTTTTTTTTATTTATGGATTCATGAGTAATGATGTCATTTTCTGAAATGGTGGCAGTTGTTGGAGTAAAAAAAATGGAATCGCCTTGGTTCAGATGTGCTTTTTTGATGCGTAATGTATCACTGATACGAATAGTATCATACACAATAACCGTTTCATAAACATAAACGGTATCCCTCGGGATTTCCTGAGCGGTCGACGTAAACGCCATACTAAACAAAACAAGGCCAAGAAAAAAATATTTCATTCTTCGATAATAATAGTGTCACGTATGACAACTGTTTGATGTTGTATGATTTGTTTTTTCACGACAAAGGGAGATGATTCTTCCTCCTGGAAGCTTTTTTCGTCAACAGGTGGGTCAGGAATATCGGATACTTCGGACCGTGACGATAAAACTTTACTTTCTTTTTCTTCCGGAGAATCTGAAACGACGATCTGGACATCCTGAACCGCATCCTGTAAGTTTAAGTTAATGTTTTCCGCTGATGTATCCTCTTGTTCGAGAAATAGGTTTAATGTAGTATCCTGATCCGTTTTTTGTACAATACTGTCTGCTAATAAAATCACATTTTGAGGGACTGATTCATTCTTTACAGGTTCGTCCCCAAGGGTAACCAAACATACCGAAGTAGTGATAGCGGCCGTAACACCGCATGCGGCAACATATGATAAAACCGAACCCTGAAAGGATGAGGCTGTAGTTTGTACAACGGTTGAAAGTGTCGAAGCCACAGGTTGTTCCAATGCAACGGATAAAAATGAAAGATCGCCGCTTCCCGGAATGGTAAAACCGGACATATTTGATTGATAGAGTTTATCGATATAGTGCATTTTTCCGGATAATACCGGGATTGCGAGGAATGCAACAGCTCTTTTCTTATCTTTTTTCTTTTTCAAAGCCTCTTCATGTAAATATTGTTGCAATTTCTTTCTGGCGCGCGCCAGATGTGATTTAGAGGTTCCGGATGATATGCCCAGTTCTTTGCCGATCTGCACATGTGTGAACCCATCCATTACATACATATTGAACACCAGCCTGTGATGCTCGGGCAGGTGATCTACCGCTTCCAAAAGCTCATTATTAGAGAATTCGGCAGCTTCTATTTCATTTTTTGTATTTTCAATAGCTTCATCATTGGTTTCGGCGACTAATGACATAGAATCTATCGGCACCATAGCAGGTTTTCGGCTGCGTAGGTGCATTAATGCGGTATTAACGGTGATACGATGCAACCATCCGTCAAAGCTTCCTTTCCCCGAATAAGTGTCCTGCTTATTGATTGCAGTGATGAATGCCTCCTGTATCAGATCTTGTATCAGCTCATTATCCGAAATATATCGCCTTATAACACCTCGTAAAGCAGGGGCATTCCTCCGATAAGCATCATCCCAGAATTCCTTTTTGTTCATTCAATGATTACCATGGTTTTGTTGATATGATGCCAAAAAATAAAATGGTGGCAACTATCAATCATATTTTTTTACAAAATTATGGTAATTATTTTGGATATTAAGCACTCAGTGCTATTATTATTTTCTTAAGTCACATTGATTAAATTGATTACGCTTTTTTATAGTAAAGATGATATTAATTGTTAGGTATTACTTATAAGTATTGTAAATTGATTATTGTTCATTGAAAATTGGCCTGATTAACGAATAAACAAATACATGATATCTTGAAAATGCGACAATAATTTATTGTGACTGCTTGATATCATTTTTAATTCCTGTTCATGTACAGCATGATTATCATTCATTTCTACCTGTTGAAGTAATTGCTGTGTTTATTCTCTTTATGTTTTTGAAAATCAGCATTTGTAATAAAACCGACTTTCCGGACATTTTTGAAGCGGAAATAATTATCATGTTCCTACCAGTTTCCATTTTATTTGCTAATAAAATCAAACCAAGCACCCAGTGTTATTTATTGTTTTCTTAAGTCACACTGATCAAATTGATTACGTTCAGCAAATAAGGCATTAATTGTTTTTTATTACTTACTTAATATCTAAAGACATGGAAGAACAAAAAAAATCACCCGGCAATCCGTACTATACTTTTACAGTATTGTTGATTATTCTTATGCTTCTGAATACGATTGTATTTCCACAATTGTTCAAGCAAAAAATTATTGATACGGATTATGGTACATTTATCAAAAAAATAGAAGATGGAGAAGTAAAGAAAGTCAATATAGACGAGCACAAAATCTATTTTTCAACCATTGACGAAAGTGATGCTGAAGCGATGTACCAAACAGGGGCAGTCAACGACCCGGATCTTGTTGATCGTCTGTTGAACGCTACAAGCCCTAATGATAGTGGAAATATCGAGTTCACAAAGTCCATTCCCCGTGAAAACTCGCCTATATTAAATTTTATTTTGATGTGGGTATTACCAGGATTGATCTTTTACCTGATCTGGAGATCTATGAGTAAGATGCTGCAGGGAAAGATGGGAGGAAATGCCATGACTTTAGGACAAAATAATATTAAAATATATGCCGAATCGGAAATTAAAACCACATTTGCTGATGTCGCCGGTCAGGAAGAAGCCAAAGAAGCCCTTACAGAAATCGTGGATTTTCTCCATAACCCCTCTAAATATACCGGAATAGGGGCCAGTCTTCCAAAAGGAGCATTATTGGTGGGCCCTCCGGGTACCGGAAAAACATTGATCGCGAGAGCTGTTGCAGGGGAAGCCAAAGTGCCGTTTTTTGCTATTTCAGGTTCTGAATTTGTACAAATGTTTGTAGGGATGGGTGCCGCCAAGGTACGGGATCTCTTTAAACAAGCCAGTGAGAAAGCGCCTTGTATCATTTTTATTGATGAGATAGATACTATTGGTAAAAAGCGGGACAGCACCATAGGTAATGATGAGCGGGAACAAACACTGAACCAGCTTCTCACGGAAATGGATGGTTTCGATGGAAAAAAGGGTGTGGTGATACTTGCAGCGACCAATCGTCCGGAAACCCTGGATAAAGCTTTACTCCGCCCCGGAAGATTTGACAGGAGGATAACAATGGAATTGCCTGATATTGAAGGAAGAAAGGAGATTTTAAAAGTACACCTGAAAAAGATCAAACATGATGAGATCGATATTGACTTTATAGCACGGGCAACGGCCGGCTCATCGGGTGCGGAAATTGCAAATATAGTAAATGAAGCAGCTTTAAGGGCAGTACGGATGAACCGGGCAACGGTAACAACATCCGATCTGGAAGAAAGTGTGGAAGTGGTAATTGCTGGAGCACAAAAGAAGGGAAAAGTGTTATCCGGTCATGAAAAAAAGATAGTGGCTTATCACGAAATAGGACACGCCCTGGTAGCAGCCAAGCAAAATCATTCGGCACCGGTACATAAAATTACAATTATCCCAAGGACATCCGGGGCATTAGGGTATACCATGCAGGTGGATTCCGGGGAACAGAATTTAATGACCAAGGATGAATTATTGAACAGAATTGTGACACTGACCGGCGGGCGGGCAGCGGAAGAGGTTATTTTTCAAATAGTTACCACAGGCGCCTCGAATGATATTGAACAGGCCACGAAAATCGCACGTTCGATGGTTACACGTTACGGGATGAGTGAGCAATATGATATGATGGCTCTCGAAACAGTAAACAATCCCTATCTGGGATCTGATTCAAGTATCGCTTGTTCTCCTGAAACTTCCGCTTATGTCGACCAGGAAGTATTACGGATTATCAAAAATGCTCATGAAAAAGCAAAGAACATGATCAATGAGCATATAGATAAAATGCATGAATTGTCCGCATTTCTTATGGAAAAGGAAACAATTACCGGAGATGAGTTCATGGAAATTTTGAATCGATAAATCGTGTTGCCATGAGGATAGCCATTTTTCTTGATAACATTCATTTTAAAACATTAGAAGATGAGGTCAAACAAATCTTTTTATTCGATGTGGAAGAAAATGTGGTAAAAAGTGTCGGAGAGGAATTATTATATATATATAATATTAACTATCTGTTGTTATGGCTTCTGGGAAAGAAGGTATCCATCATGTATATAGAGATCATCGAGGTTAGATTGAAAGATTTTATAGAAAAAGCAGGAATAACGGTAAAAGCTTTGGATGAGATCAAAAATAATCCCCTGCTTGCTTCTTTTCTGTTATGAAGTTAGCTATTACGGTATTTAAGTGGAGTGGTTCCTGTGTATTGCTTGAAAAAGCGGATAAAAAAAGACGGATTGGGGAAATTCAGTTCTTCTGATAATTGCAGAATGGTTAAATCAGTTGTTTTAAGCATCGTTTTTGCTTCGATGATTACAGCTTCACTAATCCATTCCAGGATAGAATGGCCGGTGATCTTTTTGATGGTCGAAGAAAGGTATTTCGAAGTGAGGCATAATTTATCGGCATAGAAGGAAACACTCCTTTCTTCTTTATAATGTTGCATTAATAATTTAAAAAACCGCTCTGTAAGTTCTTCTTTCCTCGATGATTTCTTAATTTTTTCACTGTTGGTTTTCAGATACTTGGATCCGATGATCATAATTAAAGCCTGTAACAATGATTTGATGATATCTTCCCGGAAAATGTTTTCTTTCTTGTGGTAATACTTTACAATTAAAGTATGGAATTCCAATAAGTTATACATCTCTTCCTTCGATATCGGTTGATAAGGATGTTTTCCCATCTTTAACAGGATATCATAATCTTTGGATAGAGACAGATCGGTAATAAAATCAAAAGAAAGAAAAAGTAACTGTATCAGACAATCTTCGGATTTTTCTATAGGTTTGATGATTTGCTTCGGAAGAATGGTAATGATCGATCCTTCTCTTAATTCATATTCTTTGAAGTTGATTTTTAATCTGGTAGACCCTTTGACACAAATGCCTAAAATAATCCCGTCAAATATAAAAGGATAATCCAATGTATATCCGTCTGGTACTTTACTTGTATCGGACAAAATAAAGTTCCTGATAGCATGGGGATCCAGTTGTTCTTTCAACTGGTCCATCAGTAACTCATTGAGGTTATTTTCAGCTACAGGGCTCATATCAAATGATATTTTAGATATTGACGCAAATATCTGAATAAATTATTTAGAAAGTAAGCACTCAGTGCTATTTATTATTTTCTTAACTTGCATTGATCAAATTGATTACTTTCATAAAATACATCATTAAACTATTTGCATTACTTAATCGGTATCAGAAAGAAAAAATATACAAATAAAACCTGTCTCACTAATTGATAAAAAGATGAGTGTATCAAGTTTATCAGTCAAAACTGATGATGTATTTCCGGAATATTATGGTAAAATTATTTTACAATAACCAGTTCAGTCCGGCGATTTTGCGCCCTTCCTTCTTCCGTACTATTGTCTGCAACAGGCTCTGATGCTCCCATACCTTTGTAAGTGACCCGGTTCATTGCCACTCCTTCTCCTAACAGAAAATTAGCTACAGAACGTGCCCTGTTTTGTGATAATTCAAAATTATAGGCCACTTTTCCAATATTGTCCGTATGACCTGTAATCCTGACTTTTACTTCCGGATTATCATTCATGAATTGTACCAATCCTTCCAATTCCGCTTTTGACTCATCCAATAACTTATGTGAATCAAAATCAAAGAAAATATTCTGTAAGATCACTTTCTCACCAACCTGTATCTTTCGTAAGGGAAATTCTTTATTATATGGCTCATTATAAGTCCCCGGAGCCATGGTAAAGTGCTCTGAGAAAAACAGGTATCCCTTACGTTTGATATTTAATGCATACCTTTCTCCTGAAGGGAGGCATACCAGAAATTCTCCGGTAGCGCTGTCCGAGTCTGCTTCGATTACTTTCTCGGATGATGACAGATCTATCAGTTCGAATTTTGCTTTCAGCGGCGTATAATATTTGGCATCATAAATTTTACCTTTCATGTAGGATACCGGTTTCGGGCGAACTTCCGGATATAATTCGAAAGTAAATATGTTCCGGATATTATTCGTAGTCCTGTCGGATGAATAATAGGCCCTGTTGCCCTTTGCATTGACAATCAACCCTTCTTCATTGTGTTTTGTATTGATCGGATAACCTAAATTAACCGGTGTAGTCCATTTTCCGGTTGAATCCCTGCGGGCAACAAACAGGTCGAATTGCCCCATTCCCGGCCATCCGTTCGAAGCAAAGTACAAGGTCTGATCATCCGGATGAATAAATGGAGAAGATTCTTCGTAGGGCGTATTGATCTCTTCCAGGTTCACGGGAATACTCCATTCTCCTCCTTCATTGAGCTTCGACATCCAGATATCCTGCCCTCCTTTTCCTCCTTTCCTGTTGCTTGCAAAATACAATGTACGTCCGTCTGCCGATATGGATGGTTGTGTTTCTTTGGCAGATGTATTAACAGGTGGCCCGAGGTTTTGGGGACGTGTCCATAAATTATTCCGCTTTTCGCTGTAATAAATATCACAACTCCCCTTCCCTTCCTTTCTGTTACAAGCGGTAAAAAACATTTTAGAAGCGTCGGCCGAAATAGTTTGCGCCCCTTCATTGTCAGGCGTATTTGGGGGAGAACCTAAATTTTGAGGAACAGACCACTTCCCTGTTTCGAAATCCGAAACAAAAAAATCCTCCTGTCTGTTACCTACCACCGACGGATTCTCAGGATTTTTTGGTATTAACGCCGTAAACACCAGAGTATGTTCGTCTACCGAAAGGCTAGGCCAGTATTGATCATATTGGAATTGCAACCCGATATTCCCGGGCTGGAAAGGAACAGGGTTCTTTACAGCATTTGAAGCAAATTCGGTATCTTTAAGCAATTTTTGCGCCTTCACACGTAACGCCGGCTTTTGGTTGGTATATGTGAGATATTTTTCCAGATATTTGTTGGCGGCTTCATATTCTTCCAATTCAAAACAGATGTCTGCAACAGAGTAATATACCGGTGGGAAGAATTCTGGATTAATTTCAATACAACGGAGAAAAGCTTCTTTGGCACCTGGAAGATCATCCAGCTCCAGATGACATTCTCCGGAAAGCATATATGCTTCAATAAACTGACGGTCTTCTTTGACTGCCGTAGCTAAAATTTTTATGGCCTCCTGGTACTTTCGGTGCCTGTATAGATCCAGCCCTGCATCGTATGCCTTTAATGCTTTTTTAGACTTGGAAGATAATTGTTGTGCCGGCATTTCTGAAAATACAGATAACAACAGCAAACATAAAACGAGTTGTTTTAAAATACTTGATCGTATGAATGAAAAGTCTTGCATACCTGTGAGATGAGCTGACAAATTTATCGTTTTCTTAATCTGTCCAATTCCCGTTTGGCATCTTTCTGCTTGATGTCTTCCCGTTTATCATAAGATTTTTTACCCTTTGCCAGAGCAATTTCCATTTTCGCAAATCCGCGTTCGTTGATGAACATACGAAGGGCGATAATGGTCAATCCTTTGTCCTGAGACTTACGTTCCAGTTTGTTTAACTCTTTTCGCGACAACAATAATTTACGTTCCCTTTTAGGATCATGATTGTTACATGTACCCCACCAATATTCCGCAATATGCATTCCCTGGATCCACAATTCATTATTCCGGAAGAGACAATAAGCATCCGTCAGGTTTGCTTTTCCCTGGCGAATTGATTTGATTTCCGTTCCGTACAATTGGATACCTGCCACATATTTCTCCAGAAACTCATATTCAAATGAGGCTTTCTTATTCTTGATATTGATACGTTGTTCTGTCATAACGCGATCCAGATCTTAAAGATAGGAATTTCTTACTAAGATGCAAAGATACAACAATAATGGCAAATATTCCGTTTTCCATCATATCTGAGATAATTATGCCAATGATTTAGTTGCCCTTAACCAAAAAATATTCTTACTTTTGCATTCTTCATTCATTCATAAAATGAAAAACAAAGAATCGAAGATCATCCAAAGGCGGTTGCGTAGTTCATATGCTACGTCGATTATCAGTATATCTCTGGTATTGTGCATGTTGGGAACCATCGGGATTTTATTGCTGACTACCCATCGCATCAGTAAATATGTCAAAGAGAATGTTGGTTTTTCTGTTTTTTTAAAAGATCAGGTGAAAGAAGCAGATATTTACCAGCTGCAAAAAACACTGGATGCTGCACCTTATGTCCGTTCTACACAATATCTTACAAAAGAGGATGCAGCCAATGATTTTAAAGAAGAGTATGGAGAAGACTTTGTGGGCTTCTTAGGATATAATCCATTGTCGTCATCTATTGAATTAAAGTTGGATGCCCGCTATGCCAATAACGACAGTATTGAAAATATTGAAAAGCAGTTATCACAAATCAGCGAAGTAAAAGAGGTATCCTACCAACGTACCATGATCCATGCATTGAACGACAATATGGAAAGAATAAGTCTCTTTATTCTCGCATTCAGTGCATTATTATTTGTCATCGCTGTTTCATTGATCAATAATACCATACGTCTATCTGTATATTCGCGGAGGTTGCTGATCCGTACCATGCAATTGGTCGGGGCAACCAATACTTTTATCAGAAGACCTTTTCTCTGGCGGAGCGCATTACAAGGCATCTATAGCGCGCTTATAGCAATGGGCATTTTGATTTTTGCGCTTTACTGGGCTGAAAAGCAAATGGAAAACGTCATTAGTGTGAGTGATGTACGGCTCCTGGGGGGGTTGTTCCTGATCGTTTTTACTTTGGGGATCTCTCTCAGCTGGATATCAACCTACTTTGCCGTGAACAAATATCTGAATATCAAAACAGAAAAATTATATTATTAGTTTTTAATAAGATCCATTTGAATAATGGTTATTTAGACTGTATTGATACAGCTTTCAATTAAATTAGTAAATAATCGAAAATTGGTAAATAATGGCAACAAAGAAAAAAACAGTCAAGTCGGGATCGGATGATACCGGTTTTGCAATTTTAAAGAGTAGTTATAAATATATCCTGATAGGTGTTGGCATATTGGTGATCGGATTTTTGCTGATGAGCGGCGGAAAATCGGATGACCCGAATGTATTCAACCCGGAAATATTCAATTTCCGCAGGCTTACCATTGCTCCGATTATTGTAGTTGGAGGTTTTGTTTTTATCATTTGGGCCATCATGAGAAAACCCAAAGATTCTGTAGAATAAATAGAGAAAATGACCATGCATGATTTAAGCGAACAAGAGATTGTTCGAAGGAATTCGCTCGCAGAGATGCGAAAATTAGGGATTGAGCCATATCCGGCAGCTGAATATATTGTCAATGCGACTGCCGAAGAAATTTTAAAAGATTACAGCCCGGAAAAGGGAAATTTCCAGGATATCACCATCGCGGGACGCATCATGAGCCGCCGCATCATGGGTAGTGCTTCGTTTGCTGAACTACAGGATGCTACCGGCCGGATCCAGTTATATATCAAACGGGATGATATCTGTCCCGGAGAAGATAAAACGCTCTACAATACCGTTTTCAAACGTTTACTGGACATAGGTGATATCATTGGTGTAAAAGGATTTGTGTTCGTGACACAGATGGGGGAAACTTCCGTTCATGTAAAAGAACTGACCATCCTGAGTAAATCCCTGCGGGTCCTTCCTATCGTAAAAGAAAAGGACGGACAGGTGTTTGATGCATTTACCGACCCGGAACAGCGTTACAGGATGCGTTATGTCGATCTGCTGGTCAATCCGCAGGTCAAAGATACATTTGTAAAACGCACCCTGGTCGTCAATACTATGCGGGACTTTTTCAATTCAAAGGGATATATTGAAGTCGATACCCCCGTATTGCAACCTATTCCCGGAGGGGCAGCTGCACGCCCATTCATTACCCATCATAATGCACTGGATATTCCACTTTATCTCCGCATTGCCAATGAATTATACCTGAAACGGTTAATTGTAGGCGGATTTGATGGGGTATATGAATTTTCAAGAAACTTCCGGAATGAAGGAATGGACCGTACCCACAACCCTGAATTTACCGTAATGGAAATCTATGTAGCCTATAAGGACTACAACTGGATGATGGATTTTACAGAGGAAATGATGGAACGTGTAGCATTGGCTTTACATGGAACCACGAAAATACAGGTAGGTGAACAGGAAATTGAATTTAAGCGTCCATACCGCCGCCTTCCCATGCTCCAGGCTATAAAAGAATATGCCGGAATAGACGTTTCCGGTATGGATGAAGGGCAACTCCGGGAGACCTGTAAAAAGATGAATATCCCGATTGATGAAACCATGGGAAAAGGGAAGCTTATAGATGCCATTTTTGGTGAAAAATGTGAGGAGCATCTGGTACAACCGACTTTTATCATCGATTATCCGATCGAAATGTCCCCTTTATGTAAACGCCACCGGACCAACCCGGAACTTACGGAACGTTTTGAGTTATTTGTGAACGGGAAAGAACTTTGTAACGCTTATTCCGAACTAAACGATCCCATCGACCAGCTGGAGCGGTTTCAGGATCAATTGAAACTCAGCGAAAAAGGGGATGATGAAGCCATGTTCATTGATATGGATTTTGTCCGTGCACTGGAATACGGTATGCCCCCTACTTCAGGTATGGGTATGGGAGTCGACAGATTGGTAATGCTTATGACCAATCAATCTTCCATTCAGGATGTACTGTTCTTTCCGCAAATGAAGCCTGAAAAAAAAGCAAAACGGGATACTGCCGATATTTATGTGGCAGCCGGTATTGCTGAAGAATGGGTGGATCCATTGCAAAAACTGGGGTTCCTAACTGTTGAAAGTCTTAAAACTGCAGCTGCCGGGAAACTTTTCAATGACCTGTGCGGATATAACAAAAAGAATAAACTGGGATTAAAAAACCCAACTATGGAAGAAGTAAAAGCCTGGTTAGAAATATCCTGATCTTTTGTCATTCAGTCATTATGGTACATAATTACATTGGGCCGGAAATAGAATTTCCGGCCCAATAATTTTTGAATTCCGTGAGTATCGTTACACTATAATGTATAAGACCCTATCTTCTATGGTTAGATAAGTATTTATACAGGAACATCTATGATCAGAATACGTCCCGTATCGGAAGTAGGCGTTAACTTAACGGATTTGGTCCCTGTTACGGAGATTCCATCACGGTGATACAATTTTTCCTTCTCAAAAGAAAACTCACCTTCAATCACCATCATAAAAACACCGTTTTTGGGGCTTTTTATTTTGTAATCGATCTCAGTACCTTTATCAAAGGTTCCCATCGAAAACCATGCATCCTGATGTATCCAAAGTCCTTCGTCGTTAGGATTGGGTGAAACGATCTGGATCATTTTGTTTTTGATATTCTGAAAATCAAATTTCATTTGTTGGTAACGTGGCTCCACATTATCCTTATTAGGAAAAACCCATATCTGGAAAAAATTAACAGGCCGGTCTTTATTGGCATTAAATTCACTATGGGTAATTCCGGTTCCCGCACTCATTACCTGCACTTCCCCTGCATGAATTACACTTGTATTTCCCATGCTGTCCTTATGTTCTAAATCACCATATAACGGAATAGATACAATTTCCATGTTGTCATGCGGATGTGTTCCAAATCCTTCCCCTCCCTGCACGATATCATCGTTGATGACACGTAGCATTCCGAAATGAACCCGGGAAGGGTTATGATAACCGGCAAAGCTGAATGTATGGTATGTATCCAACCATCCATGATCGACATGACCTCTGGTAGAAGCCCTGAATAATTCTGTTTTCATGATAATATCTATTAATGTTAATATAATAACAATCCTATTAAAAAATGGTTAATCTGTAATAAAATAATTAGCTCATGTGTTACAAATTAGGCTGGCCATTTTGTTTATAAATAATCAAAAACCATTCCAAAATAATTGATGAAATGTTGCTCAAAAATTATGGCATGATTATGGATGTTTTTTCCCATAAAATCTAATTTATGGCATTGTCCGGAGATAAAAAATTAATCATTGAAATAGATTCAGACTCGGGTTTTTGCTATGGTGTAGTCCGTGCCATTCGTATGGCTGAAGACGAATTACAAAGAGGGAATGGTTTATTCAGCCTGGGTGACATTGTGCATAATGAATCGGAAGTCGCACGTTTGAATCAATGTGGTATGCAGACCATCAATCATGAAGGACTGAAGAGTTTGCATGATATGAAAGTATTGATCAGAGCGCACGGAGAGCCACCTTTAACTTACCGGATCGCTTCCGGGAATAATATTTCTATTGTGGACGCTACTTGTCCGGTTGTACTGAATTTACAGAAAAAGGTACACAAAGCATTCCTAAAATCCAAAACCAATAACGGACAAGTAGTCATATATGGGAAACCTGGTCATGCTGAAGTAAACGGGTTGGTCGGACAAACCATGGACACTGCTATTGTGATAGCCTCTGAAAATGAAATTGACCGGATCGATATTTCAAGGCCATTGTACCTTTTTTCCCAAACCACTATGACTATTTCAGGATTACAGCGTATCCGTAAAGCGATAGAAAAGGAACGCAACAGAAAACAAATAGGCAAAAATATTCCTTTTGAGGTCAATGATACCATCTGCCGGCAGGTGTCGAACAGGGAACCCAAATTGATCGGATTTTCAGCAAAACACGATGTGATCGTCTTTGTTAGCGGAAGTAAGAGTTCAAATGGAAGAGCCCTTTACGAAGTATGCAAACAGGCCAATCCTAATAGTTATCTGATAGCCAATCCGGACGATTTAGACAAAAACTGGTTTTCAGGCGCATCTTCTGTAGGAGTCTGTGGGGCTACTTCCACTCCCCGATGGCTAATGGAAAAAATAGCAAATGAAATAGAAAAGATCAACCTTTATTGATCAGGCTTGCCAGATACCCTGCTCCGAAACCGTTATCAATATTCACTACAGAGATCCCTGCAGCACAGGAATTCAACATGGTAAGCAATGCTGATAACCCGTTGAAATTAGCTCCGTAACCGACACTGGTGGGAACAGCAATTACCGGTTTATCCACCAGTCCTCCGATGACGCTCGGCAATGCTCCTTCCATTCCGGCAACTGCAATAATTACCCGCCCTCCACGAATCAGGTCCAGACGACTGTAAAGCCTGTGAATACCAGCTACACCAACGTCAAAGATACGCTCCACCTTATTCCCGAATAGCTCTGCCGTTATGGCTGCTTCTTCGGCAACAGGAATATCAGCCGTTCCGGCAGTGACAATGGATATATAGGTTTTTGTTACCGGTATCTCATCCCGCCTGATAACAATGGTACGTGCCAGGGGATTGTATTCCGTTTCCGGATAAATACCTTTTATCCGGTGAAATAATTCTTCAGATACCCTTGTGGCCAAAATATTATTATTCCTTTGATACATCAACCGTATAATTTCTTCAGACTGATCGATGGTCTTACCGGAACAAAAAATCACCTCAGGATAACCTGTCCGCAACTGCCTGTGATTGTCTATCTTGGCAAATCCCAATTCAGTAAAGGGAAGATCTTTTAATTGTTCCAGGGCACCATCTATGTTCTGTTTTCCTTGCTGAACAGACTCAAGAATACTACGAATTTGTTCGGGGGTCATTTGTAAATGATGTTAAAATTATTTCAATAACTGATCGGCATGGTTTTTCGTATCCACTTTTTCAATGACTTTTTCAATGAATCCATTCTCATCAATGATAAAAGTGGTTCGTAAAATTCCCATATAAGTACGCCCGTACATCTTTTTTTCTCCCCATACACCATAAGAAGACGCGATTTCTTTATCGGTGTCTGCAATGAGTGGAAATGGCAGATTATTTTTCGAGATAAAGTTCACATGGGATTTTTCGCTATCCGGGCTGACACCAACTATTTCATAACCCTTATCTAAAAAATCATCATAAGCATTTCGTAAACTGCAGGCCTCGGCTGTACATCCGCTGGTATTGTCTTTGGGGTAAAAATACAACACCAATTTTTTCCCTTTGTAGTCATTCAGGGAGATTTCCTGTCCATCCTGATTTCTTCCTTTAAAATCAGGGGCTTTATCGCCAGTTTTCAATGTGATCATATTGTTATGTATATTTCCGTTTTTACAAATATACACATTCCTGTTATATAATTGATTATTGATTATTGCACATTGAATATTTTTAAATTATTCATATCATGAAGTATGTGTAAAAATTTATTGGAATTTATATAAAATACTTTATGTAGCATTGATCTTTCATTCAAAGTTAAGTCCGATACACAAAAGATTCAGTCTGGGAACAAGCTGCCTAAAAAGTCATAGATCACCGCTGAACTTGTAATTCAGCCAAACATTACAATTCGGACCATAGGCTAGTAGCGTTGAACAGAAGCGAGTCTGCAGGTTCAATAAAAGTAATGGTATTTATATGTCAGTTACACTACCGCTTTAGCCATCAACGGTAGTGAAAAGGTGGATAAATTGAGAGGCAGAACACAGTCAAATGAAAAGATGTATCAATATATTTGATTATTGTTTGTATTCTTACTATCTTTGCACGAACAATAATAAATCAAATAATGGAAAAATCAGAAGTTTTACGACAGATCATCCGTGAAAGGAAATCAACACGGAGCTTTTCATCGGAAATTCCTCCACCTGAAATGTTGGATAGAATTATAGAATCATGCATATATGCTCCATACGGCGGAGCAACAGGAATACATTTGGAAGAGATTCGCAAAATCTTTGTTTTTACCCAGGGCACGGAGAGTATGACAGAAGCGAAGGAGCTGATGCTCGCCCAGATTCGCAGGAATGCCCGTAAACTCGGTAGATTAGTCAAATTATTACCATTCACCAAAAAGAAATTCGGAGCGTTCGTAAACCGACTGAACGGAATGTCTAAGAACGGTATTCCCTCGCTGAATGAGTCACCACATTTTATTGTTGTGGCTGAGAAGAAAGGATTTCCTCCCGTTGAAAAACAGTCCGTTGCTCATGCTATGGAGAATATGTGGCTTACTGCGACTGCTGAGGGTTTGGGTTTTCAGTTGATCTCGGCAACCGGTAATATGTCGGATAATCTGAATTTTCTGAAATTACTTGGGTTGGAAGAAGATAAATATCACTTAGAAGGCTGTGTCATCGGTTATCCGAAGAAAGTTACGGAAAAAAACCGAAGTCTCGACTCCAATAAATTCACTAAATGGATGTAAGCGATGATAGAGAATATTTGGGGCATGGAATCTCCCGACAACAGTACTGCATACCTGATAGTCCGCTTATCGAACGCCCACCAGCGGAGAATAAACAATGATTTGTCTGCCGTAGGTTTAACATTCAGCCAGTTCGTCCTACTTTCCGGTATTCACTGGCTGGAATATATGAAACAAGAAACAACCCAGGTAGCGCTTGGAGAAGTGGTTAAATTTGATAAGTCTACCGTTTCGAGCGTATTGAAAACCTTGGTCGGGAAAGAACTCGTCACAAGAAAGGAACATCCTGTCGATACACGGGCAAAAATTCTGGGTCTTACGCCTGACGGTCTGACCCTTCTGAAGCAGGCTATACCAATCGTAAATAATGCCGACCGGGAATTATATGAGAATAAAGGAATTGATTTGACTTTATTGAACGATATGCTTACAAAGCTATTATAGTATACTCTCTACACAAAATCAGTTCCTAATTCCGATGGAAATCCGTGTCGTATTGTCAAAAGAACATAGTACATTAATTTGCAATGACTTACGTGATGGTTTAGTCGTTCCGCTTAAAAACGGGCTTTTGGAACAGTTATTTCGCTATTATTCAGGAGAATAAAATGATCAAATATTTTCCCCGTAATATGCTTTATTCGACCTTGAGTATTGAACTCCTTAAAAGAATTAAGTATATCCTTTGTACATCAAAGAGATTTATATCAAATCACAATATTGACGATTTTCCTGGGAACAACAATTACCTTTTTAGGTGTTTTTCCTTCTATCCATTTCTGGGCATTTTCATTTGCCAACACTGTTTCTTCAATTGTCTTCACATCCATATCGACGGGTAATTCAAGCGTAAAGCGTGTTTTCCCATTGAAGGAGACAGGATAAGTAAATGTATTCTCCTGAAGGTATTGCTCATTGGCCACCGGATAAACTTCTCCGGTAATACTTTGCTTATGTCCTGTCGCTTCCCACAACTCCTCTGCAAGGTGCGGTGCAAAAGGAGACAGGAGGATCAGAAAGGGTTCCAGTATTTTACGTTTATTGCATTTCAGGTCCTGTAATTCATTGGCACAAATCATAAATGCGCTGACAGCTGTATTGAACGAAAATCCTTCGATATCGGCCGTTATTTTTTTGATACCCTTATGTAAGGCTTTATATTCCTGAATTACCGGCTCTTCATCAGAAACATTCAATGTTCCTTCACGGGATATGAACAGGTTCCATACCTTGCGTAAAAACCGATGAACACCCTCTATTCCGGCAGTATCCCATGGTTTGGATTGTTCCAGTGGTCCAAGGAACATTTCATACATCCGCAAGGTATCTGCCCCATATTGTTCCACCACCATATCCGGGTTAACCACATTATGGTATGATTTGGACATTTTCTCAACAGCCCATCCGCAAATATACTTTCCATCTTCAAGAATAAACGTAGCTGAAGCGAATTCCGGCCTCCATGATTTGAAAGCTTCAATATCCAGTATATCATTGGATACGATATTGACATCTACATGGAGAGGTTGAACCTCATACTGGTCTTTTAAATGATAAGAAACAAACTGATTGGTTCCTGTAATCCGGTACACATAATTACTTCGTCCCTGGATCATTCCCTGGTTGATCAGTTTTTTAAACGGCTCATCTTCGCATGAAACGCCGATATCGTACAGGAATTTATTCCAGAAACGGCTGTAAATAAGGTGTCCGGTTGCATGCTCAGTCCCCCCGATATACAAATCAACATTTCTCCAGTACTCATCAATTTCTTTTGACACTAGAGCCTTGGTATTATCAGGATCCATATAACGAAGATAATAGGCTGAAGATCCGGCAAATCCGGGCATGGTATTCAATTCCAACGGAAAAATAGTTTGAAGGTCGATCTCCGAAGTGTCTACTACTTTTTCGTTTGCAGTATCCCAGGCCCATTTTTCTGCACGTTTCAACGGAGGCTCCCCTGTTTCGGTAGGCAGGTATTTATCTACCTCAGGTAATTCCAGCGGAAGTTTATCTAAAGGGATCATATACGGAAGTCCGTCTTTATAATATACCGGGAATGGTTCTCCCCAGTACCTCTGACGTGAGAAAATGGCATCCCGCAAACGGTAATTCACCTTGATCCGTCCGAGTTGATGTTCCTCCACATATTTTCTGGCTTTTTCAATGGCTTCTTTTACCGTTAATCCATCCAGGAAGCCCGAATTCATCATGATCCCTTCTTTGGCATCGAAGCTTTCCTCTGATATATCGCAACCTTCAATCAATGGAATGATAGGCAGGTCAAAATGTCTGGCAAAAGCATAGTCACGACTGTCATGCGCAGGTACGGCCATGATCGCACCGGTACCGTATCCTGCCAGTACATAATCTGAGATCCATATAGGAATTTCTTTTCCGTTAAAGGGATGAACAGCATAAGCTCCGGTAAATACCCCGGTAATTTTCTTGTCAACAAGACGATCACGCTCCGTACGACGCTTGGTGGCTTCCAGATATGCGTCCACTTCCGCCTTCCGGTCATCAGTGGTGATTTGATTGACATAATCGCTTTCCGGCGCCAATACCATAAAAGTAACACCAAATATGGTGTCTGCCCGGGTAGTAAAGATCTCAATACCTATGTCCGAACCTGATACCTTAAATGTCATTTCCGCACCTTCCGAGCGACCGATCCAGTTTCTTTGGGATTCTTTCAAAGAGTCAGTCCAATTGATCGTTTCTAATCCATCCAACAGGCGCTGGGCATAAGCAGATACCCGAAGGCTCCATTGCCGCATTAATCTTTGCTCCACCGGATAACCGCCACGTTCGGATAAGCCATTGATCACTTCATCATTCGCCAATACCGTGCCTAACTGGGAACACCAGTTTACGGTAGTATCACTCAGATAAGCGATACGATAATTCAACAATATCTCTTGTTGTTCCCGTTCCGATTTTGCATTCCATTCATCAGATGTAAAATGCAGTTCCTCGCTGCAGGCAACGTTCAGGCCTTGTGTACCCACCTGCCCAAAAGCATCGATCAACTCACTGATCGGACGGGCCTGTTTTTCATCATTGCAGTAATAGCTGTTGAACATCTGGATAAAAGCCCATTGTGTCCAATGGTAATACTTCGGATCACAGGTTTGTACTTCCCTGTCCCAATCAAAGGAAAATCCGATCTTGTCCAATTGTTCCCGATAGCGTTTGATATTTTGTTCAGTGGTAATCGCAGGATGTTGCCCTGTTTGTATGGCATATTGTTCTGCAGGCAATCCGAATGCATCATAACCCATCGGATGCAATACATTGAAGCCTTTGTGCCTTTTAAAACGACAGTAAATATCGGATGCGATATATCCCAGCGGATGCCCGACATGCAAACCTGCACCTGAAGGATACGGAAACATATCCAGTACATAATATTTAGGTTGACCGGCATCTTCGGTAACCTTGTATGTTTTATTCCCGATCCAGTATTTCTGCCATTTGGCATCTATCGCTTTAAAATTATATTCCATTTTTCCTTTCTTTTTTGAATTTGCAAAGTTCGTAATTTCCTTGTAAAAAGAAAAATAATCCTTTTAAGTAATACCAAACAATTAATGTCACTTTTATTTAACGTAAACAATTTGATCGATGTGACTTTAGAAAACAATAAATAGCACTGAGTGCTTAAATAGATGTTTCACCAACCGAAATACAGCATTTACCCATTCTCACAAAAAAAGACAATAACCCGATATACATTTGTTGTAAACATTAAAATATCAGAACACAATGAATACACTAAGATTATCCGGGGAATATCCGAAAAGGATATATGGAAGTATTGCATTATTGCTCGCTTTACTGGCAGTAGAATCCTGTGCGCAACCTTATACAAAACAGGAAGCATATACCTACAGGAACCTGACTATTTTTCTGATACAGGGTGAAGACCAGATAAAACGTAACTATGTAACACTGGAAGAGGCCATGGACAGGAAGATCATTACCCTGCGGGAAACAGGGAATGTCGGACAACTCTCCGTAGATAACCTGTCGGATGATCATGTCTTTATTATGGCGGGGGATATCGTTAAAGGAGGCAAACAGGACCGGACCATCGGGGAAGATATTGTCCTGGATCCGAAAAGTAAAAATATCCCGTTAAAATCATTCTGTGTGGAACAAAGCCGATGGCAAAGGCGCGGAAATGAAAGCACAGCTGCATTTTCAGTATCGAAAAATACCCTTAGCAGCCGTAACCAGAAAGTAGCGGCAAGAGCGTACAAGAATCAGCAGCAGGTATGGAGTGAAGTATCGAAATATCAGGAACAGGCAGGTAACAATGTCAAAGCAGATGTAAAAAGCAAAGAATCGGCAACCAGCCTTCAATTAACCCTTGAAAATGACCAGTTGAAAGAAAAGGTGGCTGAATATGTGAAAGCGCTACAACCTGCCTTCCATCATCAAAAGAACATTTTGGGATTCGCCTTTTGTATTAACGGAAAGGTATCGACCGTAGAAATATTCGGGAATGCATCCCTTTTCTCCAGATTACAGGAAAAATTATTGGAAGCTGCTGCTTATGAAGCATTTTCACAATTCGATGAAAAACTGGTTTTTGCTGTCCCGGATATGAAAAATGTAGATGATTTTATCGCCCGTGCAGAAACCGGAGAAGAAACCATTACAAAAACAGCAAAAAATATGACCGAACATAAAAAACAAACCGGTCAGGAAATAACGTTCCGGGTATTCAACACGGATGCAGGACCTCAACCATTGCATGTCAGTATTTATAATACAGATGATATGGCTGGAAACCAGCTGAAACAACAGTCATTTGAATATGGCGGATTCCGGAATGTTCTTCAAAGGCCACAACGTTAAGTATACGAACATGTGTTTCTCCCGTATCTGAAAAAGAAAAGCCATCCGGAAAATATCGGATGGCTTTATTCTGAAAATCATGTTTGCCCTATTCGAGTTCTACCAGGACAAAACCTTTAGGAAATTTATCGCCCGGACTGACATACACCTTTTTTACCGTGCCGTCAACTGAAGACTGTACATTATTGATCATCTTCATGGCCTCAAATTTCACCACTGTCTGTTCTGCCTTCACATAATCACCTTTTTTCACCATCACTTCTTTGATAGTGCCCGGAAGAAATCCAGTGATCTTGCGATTATCAGGAGCTACCCATTTCTTACGATTCTTGTATTTCTCCGTTAACTCCGTATTATAGATGGAATCATCCACTATAATAGATCCTAATTGAGTCTTATCTATTTTGGTCATATGTTTTTACAAATGAATACATTTGCTTGCCGTCAGTGTATAACGGCAAGCATGTTAAAGAGAATTAGCTTAATTAAAATGGAGGTATCCCGTGTTTCTTACGCGGTATCTGTTGAGATTTCGACTCGGAAACAGAAAGCGCATGTTTTAATAACTTACGGGTCTCCGATGGTTCAATCACAGAATCGACATAACCTCTGGATGCCGCAACATAAGGATTGGCAAATTTATCTTTATATTCCTGCACTTTTTGAGCACGTACCTTATCCGGATCTGAAGCCGATTGTATTTCCTTACGGAAAATAATATTGGCTGCTCCTTCAGGTCCCATTACAGCAATTTCGGCAGTAGGCCATGCAAATACATAGTCGGCACGTAAGTGACGGGAATTCATGGCAATATATCCTCCTCCGTATGCTTTACGAAGAATTACGGAAATCTTGGGAACCGTTGCTTCACTGTATGCATACAATATTTTCGCCCCGTGACGGATCACTCCGGCGTGCTCCTGATCAATGCCGGGAAGATAGCCCGGTAAATCAACCAATGTAACCAGGGGAATATTAAACGCATCGCAATAACGGATAAAACGGGCGATCTTATCGGATGAATCCACATCCAATACGCCTGCCAGTACTAATGGCTGGTTTGCTACAAATCCGACGGTTTCCCCATCGATCCGGCCAAAACCGATCACTGCATTTGCAGCCCATAACTCCTGCACTTCAAAAAAGTCGGAATCATCCACCACAGCCTTGATGATATCACGGACATCATATGGCATCTTCGGATCGGAAGGCATGATCTTATCGATCTTATATTTTGCCTTAGGTTCTTTAGGTTCCTGCCGCGGTGCTTTTTCCGAATTGTTCCACGGGATGAAACTAAGCAGTTTTTTGATCTGCTCGAAACATTCGGCTTCACTATGAGCGAAGAAATGGGCATTTCCGGTAATTTCACTGTGCACGCGCGCGCCTCCGAGATCTTCCATCGATATTTCCTCGCCGATCACTGTTTTGATCACTTCAGGTCCTGTGATGAACATTTTGGATATCTTATCCACTACAAACACGAAATCGGTAAGTGCCGGAGAATATACAGCACCTCCCGCACAAGGACCAAGGATCACTGAGATCTGTGGAATCACGCCGGAACTGATGGTATTACGAAAGAAAATATCACCATATCCAGCCAGGGAATTAACTCCCTCCTGAATACGTGCACCTCCCGAATCGTTGATCCCAATTAAAGGCATGCGCATCTTCAATGCATGATCCATGATTTTAGTAATCTTGCGGGCATGCATCGATCCTAAAGAACCGCCTGCTACTGTAAAATCCTGTGCAAAAATACTGATCGGTTTACCATCTACTGAGCCTGTACCGGTAATGACACCATCACCATGTAAGGTTACTTTATCCATGTCAAAATCACGGGCATCATGTTGGACAAACATGTCGTATTCCTGAAATGATCCATCATCTACGATGGAACGGACACGGTCACGGGCTGTCATTTTGCCCATAGCAAGTTGTTTTTCTATGGCCTTGTCGCCGCCACCTTTTTCTATTTGCTCCCTTCTTTTCTTGAGCTCCTCGATTTTTTTATTTAACGCCATTGCGTATTAGGTTTGGTTAAAATTAATAAAAGAGGCTGCAACGTTACAAAATCTATCCGATTTGGGGAAACATTCATTCAATTTGAACAAGATACTAATTTGCAAAATTTTAACAAGCCTCATATGAAGATTTGATTTAATTAAAGATTATGATTATTCATAGAAAGGATCATTAAAATAGATCATTTCATCAAAAAATGAAGTGTCGGATACATTCAATTTTCTATATTTATTCGTAATGTTGCGAATGAATATTAGTAATTATAATAAAGTGTCTATTATTTATGGTGAATGAAATTCAAATGGCCTCGTACTTTTACAAATAAAAATACAAGGCCCTTATTCACTGGAAGATAATCCGGACCTTATTCCATTCATTCAAATTTAAACGGATCTTCTTTCAGATATATCCTGTAATCTTTGATCATTCCCGGAAAATTCTTTTCAGGACGGGGAAGATAAGCATAACCTGTTATGTCATATACCGCTCCTAAATCTATAACGATCTGATGAGGATGGCCACCTGGCGAAGAGGAATAATTGGTATGCCAAAAAGTAGATTCCTGCAAATCATAGATCTTATCTGCAGAATTATTGGCTTTTTCCGTTTCTTCACTGTCAGCATATATAATTTTCCAATTTTGCCGGTCAATAGGCTTGCCATCGGCGCCCATCACCTCCAGCTCGGCAATAGACGCATAATCATCGTTGCCAAATGAATTCAGTGATTCCAAACAGAAATAGCGGGCTTTAACGGTTTTCCCGAATGAAATATCCTGCCAACCGTTTCCAGACTTAAAAGTTCCTTTGTAAAAAGGTTTTTCGGATTTCAGGTTCAGATCCTGTCCCGGAGCACGATGGGTGATGGCCTCTTTTACACGAAGCATATCCAGTATCGGTTTGCGTAATCCGGCGATCTTATTTTCAGAAGGTCCGGCAATATCCAATATTATGATCTCATTTTTGCCTTTCTTTAGCCAACATCCCGGAAGATAAAGGGTTTGCTGTGGTCCTATTTCCCAGAAACGCCCTATGGCATATCCGTTGACCCAAACCATCCCTTTTCCCCATGTACGCATATCAAGAAAAGTATCCCCTGTTTTTTCAATGGTGAATGTTCCACGATAATAAGCCGGCATGGTTTCTTTTCCAGATGATTTCTTATATTCTTTATTCTTTACAAAGTCGTAGTCTACCGGGAAACTGAATATTTCCCAGTTTTTCAATTCCGTGATATAATCTCTTGTTTTCAGTTCCACTTTTTCGGTAATACCCTTGAAATCATGAATTGCTTTTCCGAAATTCACACGTCCCATGGCCTCAACATAAATATCCAGTATGGCCCCTTCCCCAACAGGAGGAAGCAGCAAGGTCGATTCTCCTTTACGGCGGTCAAGTGTCCCGACTTTTTCCCCGTTAACAAATACCTGCGCCCAATCATGAACATGGGTAATCTGCAGGGATTGTTGTTTTTCAGATGGCTGCAACCGGGTACGGTATAAGATAGTTCCCCACCCCTGGTTCACCTCTTCCATGGACAAAGCATTTTCAGAATGTACAGGTTCTGGCAAATTCTCATATACTCCTGCCGTTTCTGTCAACTCGAAAACAGGAAGAGCGATGGTTGGTATTGAGTCGGGAACAGGAGGCAGTGATTCACCCTCAGGAAGATAGTTTTTAAGTAATTTCTGTACTTCAAAATATTTAGGAGTCGTCCTTCCCGATTCACTGATGGGCGCATCATAATCATAGGAGCTGCACATCGCAGAATAAGCGGGAGAATTAGCTCCTCCCCAATGCCCGAAAGTCGTTCCTCCATGTGTCATATAAAGGCTAAAGGAGATATTACGGTCGAGCATTTGTTTCAATCCATCTACTAACGCAGCAGCGCTACGTGTCTCATGCTTACGACCCCAGTGATCGAACCATCCGCTCCAAAATTCACTACACATCAATGGTGTATTGGGCCGTAGTTCCGATAGTTTTTCAAACTGTTTCTCAATATTAGCGCCTGTCCCGAAATTAATGGTCCAGAGCAGGTCATCCAATGCATTGTTCAGGAAATTCGAACTCCAATCGCATTGAAAAAGAGGGACATCTGTAAATCCGGCTTCTTTGACAATATCACGTATATCCGAGACATAGGGTTTATCAGTACCATAAGCGCCATATTCATTTTCTACCTGTACCATTATAATGTTGCCACCACGTGTGATCTGCAGGTCTGCCAGTTGTTTGCCCACTTCTTTCATGAATATACGTGTACGTTCCATGAAATAAGGATCTTGAGTCCTCAGCGCGATCTCTTTCTTTTTAAGCAGCCACCAGGGTAATCCACCCATTTCCCATTCGGCACATACGTATGGACCGGGACGTACAATTACCCACATTCCATGTTTCTGCGCCAACCGACAGAATGCAGCAATATCATTCTGACCTTTAAAATCAAACTTACCTTCTTCTTGTTCATGTATATTCCAAAAAACATACAAACAAATAGTATTCATTCCTAAGGATT
Source organism: Bacteroidales bacterium (assembly GCA_031275285.1). Classification (NCBI taxonomy): domain Bacteria; kingdom Pseudomonadati; phylum Bacteroidota; class Bacteroidia; order Bacteroidales; species Bacteroidales bacterium. The sequence continues at coordinate 29,454 of JAISOY010000095.1, forward strand.
TACACATCTCAATCCGGTGTTCCCAATAATCCCTGGGAATACGGGGATAATGAATTTCGGCTGCTTTCACCAGCATCGGTTGACCATTCAAAAGAAATGTCTTTTCTCCGGATTCAAACGTACCGGGTTGATTCTTTGAAGTGCATGCCGGTAACAGGAAAATGCAAAAAAGTAACAGGCAGGTAATTTTTGTATTCATCTACATATTTTTTAGTGTATTTATGCACAAAGATGTAAAATAATATACAATGAAAAAATGATATCCAATATGTTTATCAAGCACTCAGTACGATTTATTGCTTTCTTAAATCACATAAATCAAATTGATTACGTCCATTAAATTTGACATTAATTGTTTGAAATTATTGATATGTACGGCAAATAATTAATGCAAAGGCAAACAATATTTTCAGTTCTTCATATCATTTCATAAAAAACAAATTCCCTCAAAAATATTCCTGTTAAAACGATTTTCGCAACCGATTGCGTAAATTTTATGATCGAACATACAAATACATCATTACATTTGATTTTTCTAAAAAAATCTATCATGAAACCCTCATGAACGAACGCTCGCCAAAGAGTATAAAAATTGAAATGAGGGTTCCATATGGCCATAAATAAATTATAATCATATGAAAGATGTTTGCAAAATAGGCCTTTTCGGTACGGGATTGGAGACATACTGGGGGCAATTCGAGGGATTAAAGGATTCGCTGACTTTATACCAGAATGAAATAAAAAAAGAGATAGAAAAAAGATGTCATGTTCCGGTAGCCGATGCAGGCATGATCGATCGACCCGAAAAAGCTATAGAAGCCGCATCTTTCTTTGCTAAAGAAGAAGTTGACCTGGTTTTTTTATATGTAGCCACTTACTGTCTTTCCTCAACTATTCTGCCGATCGCCCAAAGATTAAATTGTCCGGTCATCGTACTCAATCTTCAGCCTGTTCCTGCCATTGACTACGAGTACATTAACAGTATGGAAGACCGGGGAAAGATGACAGGTTACTGGCTGGCTCATTGTCAGGCCTGTTCTGTTCCGGAAATAGCCAATGTTTTCAATCGGAGCGGATTGCGCTACGACTTTGTCACAGGGTATTTGAAAGAAGAACAAGTATGGCAGGAAATAGAAGCATGGGTCGATGCTGCACGCGTTCAGTTTACCATGAAAAATAACCGGTTGGGCATTCTAGGCCATTACTATTGCGGCATGTTGGATGTTTACACGGATATCACCTTACAGTCCGCCACCTTTGGTACCCACATGGAGCTTCTGGAAATGTGCGAATTAAAGAAATACAGGGATGAGGCAACAGAAAAAGATATCCGGGATAAGATCAACGAATTCTACCAGGCTTTTGAAGTAGACCCCACCTGTGAAGAAGCGGAAATACGCCGTGCCGCACAAACCTCCGTTGCTATGGATAAATTGATACAACTACATCGATTAGGTTCATTGGCCTATTATTATGAAGGTATAAACGGTAATGATTATGAAAACATAGTTACTTCCGTTATTGCCGGTAATACATTGTTAACAGGAAAAGGGATCCCCATAGCCGGAGAATGTGAAGTAAAAAATGCCCAGGCCATGAAAATTCTCTCGGAATTTGGTATAGGCGGTTCTTTTTCAGAATTCTATGCCATGGATTTTAATGATGATATTGTGATGTTGGGTCATGACGGACCGGCTCATTTCGCCATTGCCGAAGGAAAGGTAAAACTTGTCCCGCTCTCCGTCTATCATGGAAAACCGGGTAAAGGATTATCCATCCAGATGAATGTAAGATACGGCGATGTTACTATATTGTCGGTTTGTGAAGGAAAGGACGGAATATTTCTGTTGACTGCCGAAGGAGAATCTGTAGCAGGGCCTACACTAAAAATCGGGAATACAAACAGCCGGTACCGTTTTCCTATCGGAGCACGTGAATTTATCAACCAATGGAGCAAGGCCGGCCCATCCCATCACTGTGCCGTCGGTGTCGGCCATATATCAGATAAAATCAAAAAATTAGGCTTTTTATTAAATATTCCGGTAATCAGTATCTGTTAATTTTTTATTTACATTTATTATGAATATAAGATCTTTTTTACTCACGTTGTGTCTATTTGTTATTTCAGGCAATTTATTGGCCCAAAATGTCGTCAACCTTAAATGTGAATACCTGGCCGATCCTTTGGGTATTGATGTGCCGTTTCCACGATTATCCTGGATGTTGGATGATCCACGGCACAATGTGGTGCAAAATGCCTATCAGGTTATTGTAGGTACAGATTCCCTTGAAGTTCAGGGAAACAGAGGAGATATGTGGGATTCCGGAAAAACCGGTTCAGATAAAATACCGGTTACTTATGCCGGGAATGAACTAAACCCTTTTACAAAGTATTACTGGAAAGTACGGGTGTGGGGTAAGGATGATCAAATAGTACAATCGATGGTCCATTCATTTGAAACCGGTATGATGCAACAAAGCAACTGGCGGGGAGCATGGATCAGCGATCACCATGGGATTGATTTTAAACCGGCTCCTTATTTCAGAAAGAAGTTCGATCTGAATAAAAAGGTCAAATCCGCCAGGGCATATATTGCAGTAGGAGGATTGTATGAATTATACATCAACGGGGGAAAAATAGGGAATCACCGCCTTGACCCGACCTATACGCGCTTTGACAGGCGGACCTTGTATGTGACTTATGATGTGACCAGACAACTACAGCAGGGTGAAAATGCCATAGGTGTGCTGTTAGGTAACGGATGGTACAATCATCAATCTATAGCCGTATGGGATTTTGACCGTGCTCCATGGAGAAACCGGCCGGCTTTTTGCCTGGATCTGCGTATCACCTATGAAGACGGAACCGTGGAAACCATTATGTCGGAAAGGGACTGGAAATCTTCTTCGGGAGCAGTTATTTTCAACAGCATCTATACTGCCGAGCATTATGACGCCCGTAAAGAACAACATGGCTGGAATAAGCCCGGATTTGACGACTCCAAATGGGGAGGCGTCAGGTACAGGGCCGCACCGTCTCAGAATATTGTTGCCCAACAGTTACATCCCATACGTAATGTAGAAGAAATCAGCCCAAAAAGCATTACTAAAATTAACGATACCACTTATTTATTTGATTTGGGAAGAAATATATCAGGTGTAAGCAAGTTCAGGATATCGGGGGATGAAGGAACAGTAATCAAACTCAAACATACAGAAAGATTATATCCTAACGGAAGAGCAGATATGTCGAACATAGATGTCTATTACAGGGGAGACCGCAATGCTGATCCGTTCCAGACGGATATTCTCATCCTTAGCGGCAAGGGTGAAGATGAATTTATGCCTAAATTCAATTATAAAGGATTCCAATATGTTGAAGTCACCTGTAGTAAACCGATGGAGTTGAAAACAGAGAACCTGACCGGTTATTTTATGCACAGTGACGTTCCTGCAGTTGGACATGTCGAAGCATCCAACACTTTAATCAACCGGTTGTGGTGGGCTACCAATAATTCTTATTTGTCCAATTTATTTGGTTATCCGACGGATTGCCCGCAACGTGAAAAAAACGGATGGACGGGTGATGGTCATCTTGCCGTAGAAACAGGATTGTACAATTTTGATGGGATCACTGTATATGAAAAATGGCTGGCCGATCATCGTGACGAACAACAACCCAATGGTGTCCTTCCGGATATCATTCCGACAGGCGGTTGGGGATACGGAACTGATAACGGTGTAGACTGGACAAGTACCATTGCCATCATTCCCTGGAATATATATGTCTTTTATGGGGATAGCAAACTGCTGGCTGACTGTTATGAAAACATTAAGCGCTATATCAATTATATTGATACGCGCAGCCCGGATGGATTGACATCCTGGGGAAGAGGTGACTGGGTCCCGGTAAAGTCCCACTCAACAAAAGAACTGATGTCTTCCATCTACTATTATGTCGACACAAAAATCCTTGCCGATGCAGCAAAATTATTCGGGAAACAGGATGATCATAAGCATTATTCAGTATTAGCAGAAAAAATAAAAAATGCCATCAATCGTAAATTCCTGGATAAAGAAACAGGCATCTATGCCAAAGGAACCCAAACGGAACAAAGCATGCCGCTCATGTGGGGAGTTGTACCCGATGATATGAGACAGGTAGTAGCTGATAATCTGGCAAAAAAAGTGGAAACCAATGGATTCCATCTGGATGTTGGCGTACATGGAGCAAAAGCACTTCTTTATGCCCTAAGTGAAAACGGACATGCAGAAACCGCTTATAAAGTGGCTGTACAGGATAAGTATCCCTCGTGGGGTTGGTGGATTGTAAACGGTACAACAACACTTTTAGAGAACTGGGATCTCAAAGCGGAGAGAGATATTTCCGATAACCATATGATGTTTGGAGCTATTGGGGGATGGTTCTTCAGGGGTCTGGGAGGAATCTATCCTGATGAGTCCAAACCAGGGTTTAAACACATTATTTTATGTCCGAATTTTGTTTCCGGACTTCAGCGTTTTTCTTCCGATTATCAGTCTCCATACGGATTGATTGAATCAAAATGGGAAAGGAAAAAAAGAAATATTGTCTATAAAGTAACTATTCCGGCCAATTCATCAGCTGAACTTTTTCTTCCCTCAGGAGTCCAGTTGAAGAAAACGAGTCTGCCGGTAGATGATAACAAAATGGTATTTTCCGGTAATAAGCAAAGCTATCATTTGTTATCGGGAAGTTATGAATTCGAACTGAAACAATAACGGACAAATGATTCGACTCCTCTCCCACCAGATCAATAATAACAAACACCGGATATTCGCATGGATGCTTGTTTATATTTTCTTTTCAACGGGTATACATGGAAAGAACATGGTACATAAAACGGATGATGTAAAATACATTATCCTTGTAAGGGCTCCCGGACAAGGTATGAGTCAGGAAAATCCGGCATCGATCAATCAAAAAAATTTCCAGGAAGTTGCCCAATCATTTACCGGATCGGAAAATTCGAAAGTAAAAATAGGCATTGGGTTTATTTTTTCGCCTTTTCGTACAACACCGGAGAAAACGGTTCAGGCATTAAAGAATTTCTTACAGACTGCAGAAGAACTTTCTGTTCCCATTATGATCCATCTCGATCTGGAGCATTGGTGGGGTGCCAGACCGGACCTCTGGAACTGGTGGGATCCATCCCGTCCGGGTTATAATCCGGCCAACCGTGAAAATGTTGAATGGACACACTGGTCTCCGGATAATGCGATTAAAATCGCGTGGCGTAACTGGGGGCGGCAAATCCGGGTTTTACCGCCGCCAAACCTGGCAAGTACCAAATACCTTGAAGCATGTAAGGAACAGTTGGATCTTCTGATCCCTATTGTCGTAAAATGGTCAAAAAATCTGCCTGAGGACAAACAACATCTATTTGTCGCCATAAAAGTCGGGCATGAGTCATCTATAGGCGTAAATGCTTATTATTATCCCAATGGGAATGAACTTCTGGACAAACCGGCATCAGAGGATCCTGTATCCGGAATTGTAGGACAAGATGTACTTTCCAGAGGAGTGCAGCAAACCGGATACGCTACTCTCAAAACTTCGGGGATACGAACCAAAGGAGATATTACCGAAAGGGATTTATATGAAGCAATACGCCGGTATTTGGAATTCTTATCCCGGGAAGTTGCACAGCAGGGGATCAGTCGTGAAAAACTATTTACGCACGCTGCCGGATGGGTCGGACGGAGAACTCCTGTATGATGCTGCTGTTAATGAATATTCCTGTCCGGGATGGAGTTTTTATGCACATGCCCGGGATCCGATGAAAGAACCCGCGGTTTTACGTAATCTGGCACGTTCCGACGCTCCTTACTGGGGTGCTGTTGAATGGTTAATGATGGACACTACAGATCCGGATGCACAGACACAATATAGTTCCGCCTCCGGGAAAAAAGCAATATGGAAATTGGCCCTGGAAAATACACTGGCAGATCAGCGTGCCCGGTTAATGTGTATTTTTAACTGGGAAGGCATCCGGGACAATGAAGCTGCAAAATCTGCTATTCAAGATTATATGATGGAAAATACTCCATAAGTTATACCTTGATATTTCTTAAGAAATACCTTTCAAATTACTTTGTTATATAAAACAAGATGGGCTGTTCGAATATTACGAACAGCCCATCTTGAATATGTTAAACTTTTTTATTTTTTTGATCCTGAAAATGTTAATGGATAAATCCCTCCACAGGTCATGGAAAGGGTAATATCATCAACTGTCAGACTGGCATTTAAACCTGTAATGATATATCGAGGAAATTCTCCTCCCATAGCCATGGGTATCAGTTGATCACCTGTCAATGAAATACCATTTTCTGAAGACTCGGATGTGATGCCATTTACTGTCATATCCAAAGATATAGGCATTTCATTGGAAAATTTAACTCCCAGCATGATCATCTGCATCAGATTTTCACCGGTCTTTGTCATGGTTACCGTAACATTCTCCTGGGTAAATGTACTGTTATCCTGTTGGGTCACAGAGAGTGTTCCAATATAGGACTGAGGGAATTGAAAGGATTGAGCAACTGTCACTTTACAGGATGCTGTTTTTTTTCCGTCTTCCGTAGTCGCTGTAATGGTGGCATCACCCACAGCGATACCTGTTATTTTACCGTTTTTGTCTACAGATGCTATTTCTGCCTGATCACTGGTCCATGTCACATTTTTATTGGTCGCATTATCTGGCTGAAAATTGACTGATAAAGATTTATTCTCTCCAACATTCAACACAATGCTTTCTTCATTAAGTGTTATTCCTGTCACGGCTGTCACAGCTTCATCATCATCTTTATCACAAGCAACAAAAAAGAAAGTAATAGCCAACATGCAAAATACAATACGATTCATTTTTAATTATTTAAGTTATATATTTACATTTAAAGATATTCCTGCCTGAAGTGGTTTACCCCTTTGTACAAATGAATTTCCTACCGATCTGAAATAAAAGGTATAATAATCCTGATCGGTCAGATTTTTTCCCCAAATACTGAATGTAAAGGCACTCTTTTTCCATGATATGGAAGCCCCTAACTGGCTATAAAAGGGTTGTGATAAGGTATTATCTTCATTCCAATAGATTTTACCGACTCCCCGCCAATCAACCTGTAAAAGCAGGCGGTCTAACCATCTATGATCAAAATCAAAGTGGTATTGGGCACCCAAAGAAACCGTATTTTGCGGCGCATGCGGAACATAATTGTCTGCAAAATCGGTATTTCCATCATTGTAAGAAACAAACCGTGCGTTTGTATATCCGTAATTACCTGTCAGATGTAGGTTTTCATAGAAATAATTCAGAGACAATTCCACACCAAAGCTATGTGTCCTTCCTGCATTAGACATCAACCGTCCGGTACTTTTTCCCGGAGGAAAAACAGTCAATTGTTGGTTCCGGCAATCAATAAAAAATAATGCCAGATTGCCTTTCAAAGAATGTCTGATCAACTCGAAATGACTTCCAACTTCGTAGTTCCATGTGTATTCAGGTTTATAGGAAATCGCCGAAGATGTGTCATAGGTATCTTCCTCATAGTAAATGCCCAGGTCAGACATCAGATTGTCCATCATCTTATTTTGCAAAACATCGGAAAATATTTGTGTATTATATCCACCGGCTTTGTACCCCCGGGCTATGGTGAAATAAATATTATTCTCCGTATTTATCTCATATAAAAGAGAGAAACGTGGCATTAACTCGAAAAAAGTCATGTGGTCATGATCTGACATCGTAGTTGATAATGGCTTAAACTGTGGCATGGTTAGTGAAAACCGATAGTGGATATCCGCATAATTATTATAACGTATAGAGGAATGCTCATAATCGAATCGAATACCTGCAGTTGCCTTAATACGATTCCATTGGAAAGTAGACTGATGATAAGCAGATAAACTATATACAGGCATTTTAAAATGACTTGCAATTAAAAATTCATCCTCTTCAATCAATAACTCCGCATTGGGAAAGACAGACTGAATGCCCTTATTTGCATTTTCGAGGATCAGCTCGTCAATTCCATCGCGTTTAAAATTGACCGGCGCATCCATGGATATCTGTTTATAGAATCCATACACCCCGGATAACCATTGCCATTTTTTATCTTCATTATTAGATTTTAATACAAATTCCTGTGTAACAGCATTCTCTTTCTGGGATTGTGTAATGGTAAACATGGATTTGGGCTGGAAGTCCTGGTCAAGTACCATTTTATCATCCGTATATTGATAACTGGTGGTACTGGAAAAATGGAATAATTGATTCTTATACAGGAATCCTATTCCGTTGATCAGCCCAAGACGGTCGTAGCTACAAGGATCATTATGATTGACCGGGTCTGCTTCGCCGGTTGCTTCATCATAACGTGAGTATGCAAAACCCTTTTGTTTTACTTTATTGATAGAAAAGGTATGATCTGCCATCCATGCTCCTGAAAGTTTCCATTGCAACCGTAATCGAAGTCCATCACTCTGTATACGGTCAGCTTTAGAATCATTATAACGATTGGTAAAAAAGCCGTCACTCTGGTGATGATTAACTGCAGCAGAATAACCAAATTTTTCATTTGGACGTTGATAAGTAGCCAGACGAACATCAAAAGTATTTCCATTGGCATATCCGGCCGAAAGGCGTGTGCCCTGATAATAAAACGGTGATAATGTGTATACATTGATCACACCCCCGATGGTGTTCCGTCCGTATAGAGTTCCCTGAGGGCCTCTTAGAATATCGATACGCCGTACATCAAAAAAATCGAAATCATAATTGTTTTTGTTCAGGATCGGCAGGTTATCCACATACAAACCCATAGCCGGTTGATCAATACGTGTTCCGATTCCCCTGATATATATCGAACTGGTCATCTTAGAGCCATAATCAGGTAAATAGAGATTAGGTGTGATCAGGGATAAATCTTTGGGTTCAATAATTCGTTTGTTTTCGATGTTGTGTAAAGTGAGTGAAGTCGCAGCAACCGGTTGCTCCATCAGCCCCCCGTGTTGTTTTAAAGGAGCGATGATATCTACCTGAGATAATACCGTTACAGTATCATCCGGGAATTCGGGCTGTGCGAACATAAATAAAGCCAGGGCTAAAAACTTCATTGCATATATTCAAAAACGAATGCAAATGTATTACCTATTTTCGAAGCAATAATAGGACGATATTAGCCTTTTTTCGGATATTTTACTTCATTACGAAAAGCAATAGGAGTCATCCCTACCTGTTTCTTGAACAAACGGGAAAAATATGAAGCATCTTGCAAACCAACTTTTCCGGCAATATCATTCACTGACATATCAGTATGACACAACATCACTTTAGCCTCAAGCAGAACCGCCTCATTGATCCAGGATAAAGGAGTTTTACCGGTAAATCGCTTTACAATTTTATGCAGGTGAGCAGGAGTTATATTCAATTTTTCAGCATAGTAAGCAATAGAAAGACTTTGATCCGCTTGTTCAAATACCATTTCAACAAAATCATTACACAATCTGTTGTCTACTTCAATATCTTCTAGATCCGTTGATTTCCGGTACACTTCATCTATTTCTACCAATAAAGCAGTGAGGTATGCTTTAATAACATGTTTACTTTTTTTGCCTTCATTTTCAACACAAAGTCGTTCAAAAATATATCTGACATAATTCCCGTGTGCCTGGTCAAAAAATACCTTATGATCGCTCCATCTGCGAAGGAAGCCGAATGTACGTAACAGATTGTTATTTTCACTATCAACATTAAGAAAATCTGTATGAAAACCGCCCATATAACCAATGCAGTCATTATAATAACGTACTGAAAACATTTGACCAGCAGGAACAATAGCGCATTCGTTCTCTTTGAACAGATATGATTTATCCCCTACTAAAATAAGTGCCTCTCCCTTGATGATAAAGAAAAAACAATGAATGGCAGAACGGATCAAGGGAGAAGGAAATTCTTTTTTGGAACCCAAAACATTAAGTTTCCGGATCACAAATAATTCCCGATTATCTAATGGCATTCTGGTAAACAGATCTGCCATTACAGAAGGACCTTTAATATGTTGCATCCTCATTTTTATATTATGCTGATTACAAAAATAATATTCTGGATCAATTTATGGCTCATCACAAAATAAATTATTACAATATCCATTCTAAAACACACTGATGGAGCTTATTAAATATCATTTATTAAAGTAATGGTGAAAATAATCGCATAATTGATTCAATAATTTTTTTCCACCATGGACGTTTTAGCCATTCTTCAAGAATTACTTCCCGACAATTTTCCATATCGTCACAAAAGACAGTATAATTATAGGCAGCAATTTTTGGATCATACAAATAAGTATTTATTTCAAAACTAAGCTCCAAGCTTCGGAAATCAAGATTTGCCGACCCAATAACAGAAATATAGTCATCTACCACCATTGTCTTGGCATGGACAAAGGTATCCAAATATTCGTAAATCCGGATCCCTGCCTTGAGAGACTCCTCATAATATGAATGAGTGGCCGGATCCATAAAAAATATATCTGCCTTCTTAGATACCATCACCCGGACATCGACACCACTTAATGCAGCAGATTTTAAAGCGTCTAACAATGAATCTGAAGGCATATAATAAGGAGTCTGGATATAAATATAACGATCGGCATTATTCACAATATGTGTAGATGCAAGTAATAAGTAAGGCCATTGAGAATCCGGCGCTTCAGGTACTACTTGCATAAGGTTTTCCGAATATTTTCGACATGCAGGAAAATATGGATTAATCATTTCCGGAAGCTCTCCTCCGGAATCATACCAGGCATTGAGAAAATTCATCTGTAACCCATGTACTCCCTGTCCTAGTATTCTTAAATGAGTATCTCTCCATTCGGTTGCATATTCATCTCCTATATTCATTCCTCCGGTATATCCTATTTCACCATCGATCACTACAATTTTTCTATGATCCCGGGAATTCAAATTTCTTCTGATCCAGGGAAGTGAAACTTTACTGAATGGAAGAACCTCTACCCCAGCCTTCCGCATTTTATAATAAAATCTGGGGTTGATATCGATATTAGCAATATTTTCATAAATAAAACGGACGCATACTCCTTCAGCTGCCTTTTTCATAAGGATATCGCGGATCTTCATTCCGATATGGTCGCGTCTGAAATAAAAATATTCCAAATGGATATGATGTTTTGCTTTTCCTAGATCTTCAATCAATGCTTCAAATTTTCTTTTCCCGGTAATCATTACTTCGACATCACTTCCATAGAGCACATACGAATCATTATTACGAGTAAGCAAATTAACCAGCGTAGCATATTTTGGAAGGACTTTATCCTCAAAATTATATTGAGCGAGATAATCCGAAATATTAGGAATTTTCGAAAACAATTCTTTTTTAAAATTCTCATAACTGGTAGATCTATGTCTTCTTCGTGGATTATAGCCAAAAACATAATAAAGAACAAGACCAATTGCCGGAACAAATAATAACACAAGCAACCAAGCCATTGTTTTCGACGGTCTGGTTGGTTCGGTCAAAACAATTATGACTGTACTTATAATTAAAATAAGATAAGCCAAAGACATAAAAGTGGTAAAAACCGAAGCAGACTCCATTACTTCTTTTCTTATATTTACCTTTTATTAAGCAACCGACATAAAATCTCAACCACAACAAAAATGTTCCACGTGGAACAAAAAAAACATTTTGTATAATTTCATTTTGAGGTTCCACGTGGAACCTCAAAATCGAACATCATTTAGCATCATGAATTACATTTGCAAAACAAGACAGCTATCTACCAAAGTACACCAATAGAACATTGATGTCAGCTGGGGAGACACCTGGAATCCTGGCAGCTTGCCCAATGGTCAGTGGTTTAATTTTAGATAGCTTCATCCGTGCTTCAGTAGAAAGCGAATTCATTTTTCTAAAATCAAATCCATTAGGTATCTGTATATTTTCTAATCGGCTCAACTTCAGGGCATTTTCCTTTTCCCTTTCAATATATCCTGAATATTTAACTAAAATCTCAGCAGATTCAAAAATTTCATCTTTCCTATCTGGGATCAATCTATACAATTCGTCCAACTCTACCATCTGATCCTTCAAAGAAAACAATGAAACCTGAGGTCTTACCAACAAGTCAATCAATTTCATTTTTTGTTGAATAGGAGATGTATTATTTTCCTGTAGAAAAAGATTGATTGATTCCGGAGTAATAGAACATGTTTTAATAAAAGAAATAATTCGATCCCGTTGAGTTGCTTTTTTGTTCAATAATTTCATTCGCTCTTCCGAGGCCAAACCCAACTCATGAGATAAAGGAGTTAAACGAACATCAGCATCATCCTGTCGAAGCAATATGCGATATTCTGCTCTTGAAGTAAACATCCTATAAGGTTCATCCACTCCTTTTGTTACCAGATCATCTATCAAGACGCCAATATATGCCTGATCTCTATTCAAAATAAAAGGTGTCTGATTCCGGATTTTTAAAACAGCATTAATTCCTGCCATCAGTCCTTGAGCCGCTGCTTCCTCATATCCGGTGGTACCATTAATCTGTCCGGCAAAATATAAATTCTTAAGTCGTTTGGTTTCTAACGTATGAGATAATTGTGTAGGTGGAAAAAAATCATATTCAATAGCATATCCCGGACGAAATATCTTTACTTGTTCTAAGCCTTCAATTTGTCGTAAAGCTTCCCACTGAATATCCCAGGGTAACGATGAAGAAAATCCGTTAATATAAAATTCATTAGTGGTTTCACCTTCAGGCTCTAAAAAAAGATGGTGGGAATCTTTAGAAGCAAAAGTGACAATTTTATCTTCAATACTGGGACAATAACGAGGTCCAATACTTTGAATCGTTCCGTTATACAACGGAGAATCTTTAAAGCCACGTTCAAGAAGCCGATGAGCTTTTGGATTTGTATAGGCAATATAGCAAGGTCGTTTTGATAAATGGTTCTCAACGTTTGGAAGAAAAGAGAATTGACCAACAGGATCGCCAAATTGAGGCTGCAACTTTTCAAAATTAATAGATCGGGCATCTATCCTTGCAGGTGTTCCTGTTTTCATTCGACCAACTTCAAATCCGATCTCAAGTAATTGGTCAGACAATCCTTTTGAAGATTGCTCGGCAACACGCCCTCCTTCGTTTTGTACACGCCCAACATGCATCAATCCATTCAAAAAAGTTCCATTAGTCAATATGATTGATTTTGCATAAAAGCGGATTCCAAGCCGGGTAATTACTCCTTTGACCACATTATCATCAATAATGAGTGTATCTACACCATCCTGGAAAATATCAAGATTAGGTGTATTTTCCAAAATACTTCTCCATACTGAAGAAAATTTCATCCGGTCACTTTGCGCACGCGGACTCCACATAGCCGGACCTTTCGACCGGTTGAGCATACGAAATTGAATAGAAGTCTTATCAGTAACAATGGCCGATTGTCCGCCCAATGCATCAATCTCACGTACAATCTGCCCTTTTGCAATACCACCCATTGCAGGATTACACGACATTTGAGCGATTTTTTCCATATCAAAAGTGATCAGTAAAACAGAGGCACCCATATTAGCTGCCGCCGCCGCTGCTTCACATCCGGCATGTCCGGCACCTACAACGATAATATCATATTGCGAAAAATTCATTCCCTTTCTGAATAATAAATACAAAGATACCAAAGTTTATTTGAGACAAAAAAGAACAAGAATAAAGATCCAATTGTTCAAAAAACATAAAAAAATAAGCACGATTTAGACAAACATATTGAATTCATTGATAAAAATGTAAAAATTATGAAAATTAACATATATATTTGTCTTAATTTTCGATAGTTAGATAGTTAATTTAAGTAAATATAAAATATATGGCCCATAGTATACTGATTCGAAAGTCCCTTATGTTATTTATAACAAATGGATTAAGAAAAAAAATCACTAGAAGCTTTTTTTCCTTGACATTGCTATTAATTTCTTTTACTGTCGTAGCTCAAGTTGTACCCAGTGGCATAGTATTATCTGCCACAAAAATCCAACCTGGAACTACAGAATTTACTATCACAGTAAGTTATCCCACTCCAATGAACATGACAGATCCAAATCAGCCTGTCATCAACTTTTTTGATCAAATCAGCCAGAATATTAACACACAAATAGCTAAAACACTTACATTAAGTAGTGCAATCTGGACAGACTCATTCGAACTTATTTTTACCTATTCGGTCATTCAAACCAGCAAAGAAAATGATTTTGACGTTAGGGCCACTGTAACAGGAGGAATTTCTCAAGGAGGACAAACCGGATCTCAAAAAACAAGTACTGAATTCACTATCCAAATGAATCAGATCGCCATTGATCAGGTAAGTTTTTCAACGAACAATAGCAGCAATAGTCTTATTATAGGCTCCACTGATTTAACAATTATAGTCACTTACGAAACAGCTATGGATCCCGATCCTGCCAAATATCCTCAAATATCTTTTCCTGTTGAATACAATACGGTTATCATTCCTGTAACAAAAAATTGGGAAAGCGGCAATACGGTGCTAAAATGTACTTATACGATTACAGAAAACACAAGTATGGATGGTATTTCAGGAAATTACACTATCTCAGGAGGAGCTGACCCATCTGATGTAACCGGATCAACACGAACAGAAAGCTTTACAGCAGATTTTGTGTCACCAACCATTGCTAATATTACATCCGGCAACATTTCTTCAACTACCACCAGCCATACTATCACTGTACAATATTCCGAAGATATGGCAGCTGTGGATCCTGTAATCACTATAGAACCGGTAGATGCAAACGGGATATTTACATTCCAAAGCGGAAACTGGAGCAACGCTAAAACCTATGTAGCCACATATACTGTCAGCCGGACGGATCCAGGTGTATACACTACAGCCACAGTAAAAGTAAACAGTGGAAAGGATGTTGCAGGAAATCCCCAGGTAACTGAAGGCACTACCAGCATTAATATCGACCAACGTACAATGGGTGTAACAGCCAGCATGTCGCCATCAATTATCCAGAGTACCGGCGGAAATACAGCAACGTTGACACTCCTTTTTAATGTTGAAATGGACATAGCTTTTATCCCAAGTATCACTTTTACACCAAATACACAAAACGTACTCACAGTCAATTCTCAATCCTGGACGGACAATAAAACATATACGGTTACATACAATATAGATAAATCAGACAGGGTGGCGATAAATAATATTGCAGTAGGAGTAGACGGTACCAAAAGTATCAATGGAGAAAGCATGCCATTACAAACTATTCCGAATGTGTTCAGCATCGATTTTAACAGCCCTGCATGTGTTGTTACTTTTTCACCTGAAGTAGTTGTAAAAGGAACACCCACCATTACTTTTACCGTTACCTATAACATGGAAATGGACCCCAACTCCAAACCTGAAATTACTTTTGGAAATGCTCTTGATCCTGAGACCTATTTCCCTTCCCCACCCCAATACAACTGGTCGGCTGATAATAAAACATGTACCATCACCTATAATGTTGTCCACCAACAGGTCCAATATCCATCTGTGATCATCATTGTTTCAAAAGGAGAAAGTGCAGCAGGCAATGCGCAATTCGAAGGAAGAGCAGAAAAAAACCTGGTGATCGATATGCTTGATATCCTTGTTACACCTTCTTTGAATAACCATGTTACCTGTAATGACAACACCCAGGTCGTTACATTAAGTTTCAATCAACCAATGACAGAAACTTCAGATAATATCATCAGTTTTCCAGGGTATGACTCAAATGGTTTTCTTGAATTTTCAAGCATTGAATGGTCCTCTGATAAGAAAGATGCAATTGTTACTTACAATGTTCATAGCAATATAGCATCTAATCAAAGTAATATCCCCATTGAAATCGGCCCGGTAGCTAATTTCTTGGGCCGGGTATATCCTGGAGAAACTATTGCTAATCTTTTCTCTGTAACATCCGATCCTCCTGTCATTGATGATGCCCTAACAGCATCACCGAAATGTTATGATCATGAAAATGGTGAAATCCATTTAAGTATATCCGGAGGAAACCAACCATATACCTATCAATGGATAAAAAATGATGAAAACTATCCATCAGCATCCGGACCGGAAAACACTTCGCTAGGAGCAGGTCAATACCAAATAAAAGTTTTCGGGACTGACAATTGCTTTGCTCTTTATGAAACGGAACTACTTAATCCAGAACCCATATCACTCATCGCTGAAATAAAACAACATGTTGAAAAAATTGCGGATGGCGAAGTATTATTAAAGACAGAAGGTGGAACCGAACCATATAGTTATTTTATCAATGGAGTATCTGAAGGTGGAAAAACCGAATATGCAGGACTCGATATAGGAAACTATACATTTGAAGTGAGTGATTACAATAATTGCACGGCACAAACGATCGTTGAAATAAAAGATTACCGTACTCCTACCATCTTCTCCCCTAACGGAGATGGCATCAATGATATCTTCATGGAGGGGTATACAATTGAAATTTTTGATCGGAGTGGAACATTAGTTTATAAAGGAAATAATGGATGGGATGGGTACTATAAAGGTAAACTGGCACGACCGGCTATTTACTTCTACATAGTCACCTTCCCGGATGGAATGAAGAAAAAGGGATCAATTCAATTATATAAAAAATAGTCTGACATACATATCATTATCCATGAAAAGAATCATCACCGTCAGTATCGTTACTCTCGTATGTTTGATCGGGTCATTTGAAGTTAATGCTCAATCGCAGTCCTTCAAGTCAAAGTTAAACGGAACACCCTATTTTGAAAAGAATGAATATGCCATAGCTATTCCTGCATACGAATCCGATCTAAAAAGGAAAAAAATCACCAGAAATGAAAGCGCCTATATAGAGACTCAAATAGGTATCAGTTACTACTATTTAAACAATCCAAAAGAAGCAGTCAACTGGTTAAAAAAAGGAATGAATAAGAATTACCAAACGGCTGAAACGTTCTGTATCTATGGATTATCACTCCAAAAATTAGAAAAATACGAAGATGCATTGGTTGCATTTAAAGAATGTTTACAAAGAGATAAAAATTACCCAAATATTGATCTCTATATCCAGTCATGTGAATACGCCTTATCGCATCCTGACCCGAATACGGAAACCAAAATGCGCTCTTCAAAGATCAATACGGACGGAAGTGAATATGGGATTTCACCTGCAGACGGAGAGCTTTTCTTTTCCAGAGCATCCACCAAAGGACGTGATATTGACCCACGTACAGGTTTAGGATTTACGGAAATATTTTCCACAAAACTGGATGGCAATGACCTCACATCACCAAAGAAAGAAAAAGCATTCATGAAGACCTATTACAATACCGGTATATTTGCATACGACTCTGCAACCAATCATATGTATATGACTACCTGTGATCCTAAAAGCGGAAAATGCGGTATCTACCGGAGCACTTACAATCGTAGAAAATGGGAAAAGCCTGAACCCTTTTTTATAAATGATTCTCATGATATGGCACACCCGGCTTTGTCAAAAAATGGAACACGATTGTATTTTTCATCCAATGCCGCCGATGGAAAAGGAAAAACAGACCTCTGGTATGTCGATCGTAAAAGCGAAGATCAATGGGGAGAGCCGGTAAATTTAGGAGAAAAAATCAATACATCCGGAAGAGAAGAGTTTCCATTTATTGAAGGTGATAGTATCCTATATTTTGCCTCAGACGGACATCCCGGTTACGGCGGACTGGATATTTTTGCTGTCAGTATTGATGGTGATGAATTCGGAGAAGTAATCAATCTTGGTCGCCCGTTTAACAGCGGCGCAGATGATTTTAACCTAATCAGTTTTTCCAATAAAGGATTACTTATTTCTTCCCGGAATACGTCAAAAAGCGATGATATTTATATATTTGACAAAAAAGATCTACCTTCTCCTCCAAGAAAACAAAAACCAAAACCGGAATTAGAGCCGGAACCAGAACCTGAAATTATTCCGGAAGTCATCCCGGAAATTATTCCTGAAAAAACAACACCAAAGCCCACTCCTGTAAAACCGGCAACAAATGTTGTGGCCGTGATCTATTTTGATTTTGACAGATTTGTCCCTCAAAGGGAATACAGGAATAAATACAAAGAAATTGTGGCATTAATGAAAGCTTATCCTAATGCTGAATTTGAGATCTCAGGTTATGCGGATAGCAGGGGAGGACCTGAATTCAACCAGGAATTATCCGAGAAACGCGCTGACTATGTTGCAAAACGATTGGTTGACAGGGGTATCAAACAAAATAGCCTTGTTATCAAGGGCTATGGAAATACCAGACCTGCAATACGCAATGCGATAACCGAAGAAGAATTCCAAAAGAACAGGCGTGTTGAAATACGCGTTATTCAAACATCAAAATAACCATGAAGAATATCATATATCAAAAATCATATATGAAAGGAAAATACATCTTCTTCGTTTTATTTCTCCTTTTCTTATATGGCCCACATCTGGTAAAAGGGCAAAACGATATTTTGCTCACTCAACAATGGTTGTCGAGAATCAATCAGAATCCTGCAGCTACAGGTAATTCTAATAATATTGATGTTTATGTATTACTGAGACAACAATGGAAAGGCTTTGATAATGCACCGGAGACACAAGTGGTCAACATTCATAATTATTTTGACCGGATCCGTTCCGGATTAGGTCTAACGGCTACGCATGATAAGCTCGGCGTAGGTTATAATATGACCAATGTAAAGTTAGCATACGCCTTTCATGTAAACCTGGGCAGTAAATGGTTATTATCACTGGGATTATCAGGAGGCATCATACAACAATCCTATGACCCGAGCAAACACTTCTACATACAGGATTCAGACCCGGAACTATCCCAAATGGAAAAAGAATCACAACTGAGTCCTGATGTTGATTTCGGATTTGAATTAAGTTCACAAAGAATATTATTAGGTGCTTCAGTTACACATTTATACCGTTTGCCGGAAGATCAAACAACACTAAAAGTAGCACAACAGTACCATGCATATGCCCGTTATACGCAACCACTCGGATCATCGTTCGACCTGATTGCCGGAGTGCGTGGCAGCAATTTCGACAATGCCATATTTTATGATATCAGCCTTACAGGTTTATTATTGAAAAAATACTGGATAGGAGCAGCATTCAGGCCGGATAATGCTGTCGCAGGAATGGTTGGTCTCCAGCTTGGATTTATACGTTTAGGATATTCCTACGATTATTCGATTGGAAAAGTAAATTCCATTGCCCAGAATACCCATGAAATAATGGTATCATTAAAAATAGGAAAACCAAAGAAAGCAATCAATACCAAATCACCACGTTTCATTGAAGAATAATATTTATCACCCTTAAAAATATTTATTATGTCCCCCGTTAGATACAGACAAAGACCCGTTACACCAAAAAATACGGAAAAACCTGAGAAATCAACATCAAAAAAAAATACAGGCACCATTATCATAGTCCTCCTCCTCGGTATAGGAATAGGGATAACTATCGGTATCCTATTTGATCCTATAAAAAAAATATTCGTAAAACCAGCTGTAGAAGAAACAATCATCATAACACCAGCACCGCTACCAGAATCAGAGCCTGAAGAAATCAACGAAGAAGTCCAACCGGAACCAGAGCCTGTTGCTCAACCGGTGGCCGTAACACATAAACAAGAATCTTCTTCATCGGTTCCCACAGGGTTTTATATTATCATAGGCAGTTATCACCAAAGATACAGTGCTGAACAACTGGTATCGGCAGTAGAAAAAGACATTGAAGCCAATGTTCTACATTTTAAAGAATTAGGACTATATCGAGTATCAGTAGGTAAATATGACAGGCTCAACAAAGCTTACAATGATTTAAGCAGTATCAAGGATCTGGACGGCTGTGAAGAAGCATGGGTGCTGGAAAACAGATAAAGACACGACGGCTGAAAAAACTGTGTAACTATTTATACTAAAAAGCGTATATATATAGTATCTAGGGGATATTTCAATCAACGAATAAATCTATTCGTCTGTTATTGATTTTAATATTTTATATTAATAGGAATGAAATCATTGAGCGCAGTCATAAAAAACATTTTCATCTTCGTTATATCATTTTCATTTTGTTTACCAGGATTGGCACAAAGCGGCATAAAACTGGCAAAAGAAGCACAGATAGTCAGTTCAGATATTAATGGGAATATTAATATCAGATTGATTTACAGAGTGGAAAATTCCGGAGCAGATACACTATACACTGTTCATTTAGAAGATGATATAAAATTTGCATACCGGAATGTTGCTACGATCTCCTTTGTTTCACGTACGCTTAGCAGCACGCTCGGAGCAAGCACAAAACTCACCCTAAATACAAGTCACACCGGAGGGTCGGAAAATATCTTTGCTACTGGCACCGGCATTTATATACAACCAGGTGAGACAGCAACAATTACTATCATCTATAACATAAAACTTAACACCAACTACCCACAAAATGGGATCCAGGGATTTACCGCCTATGTATCTGCTAAAAATAGAAATAATATTTTTGTAGATGCAGAGTCGATTAACGGAAGTACACCTGGCGGAGGTAATGGTGCACCTGGCGTGGTAACGCCCATTAATATAGCTATGATCACCATTACAGGGCTTCCTCAGCGTACTGAAGCTGAAAGTGATGCCAAATTAATGGAATTTATCATAGAGAGAAGAGGATACAAAGCAGAGACTACTAATCTAGTAGCAACATTCGCGGGAACCACTTACGGATCAAATACATTACCGGCAACTTTAGGAACTGCCGCAGGCTCGGGAATAGATGCCTATTCTTCATTTTTGACTTATAATCTGACATTCAATAATGGAGAAGATATTAAAACACTGGAAATGCAGATCGTAGATGATGATGTTTATGAACTGAAAGAGGTATTTTCACTGACTTTAACCGGACAAGCATCTAACATCTCGTTAAATCAGCGCATAGTATACACCACCATCAATAGTGAAGAACCCAAACCGACCATCACGCTTTCTGACTTAACCGGGCAAAATAAATATACGGAAGGAACAAGCAATCCTCCAGCCGGAACGCCTGTAACAGTAAAAGCAACATTATCATATCCGCATTATAAAAATCTAACCGTCCCTGTAGCACTAGTGTTCGGAAGCGGAACAACCATGGCTGATGCCGCAGATTTCAATGGCGCTACTTCCGGTAGTTTTACTTTTAACAGCCAAGCCACGGAAAGTACTTTTACTTTTAATATCAAACAGGACGATATTGAAGAAGAGCAGGAACAATTTAGCGTAAAAGCTACAGTCAACAGCACTGATTTAAGTGATATAGGAAAATCATCATTGACTTATTATATCCGCGATGATGACAAACGTTTAATCCAATGGATAGGAAAAGCTCCGGAATCAAAATTTAAGGAGTTACATAAAGGAACCGGTATAAAAGATACCGTAGAAATTGATTTCTTTATCGCCGAAGGGAATTTCAGGATACCAAGGCTTGAGATCACCATGCCTGCTGGTGTGCAGTACGAAGGAGATTTTCAAAATCTTGCCGCAGATAACCGTATAGATTTCAAGTATGACTCTAAAAGCGGTAACACTTATTATTTTGTTCCGGTCTCTGCCACAGAATTGATAGCCAACCAAAGAGTGCGTTTTAAGTTTACAAAAACAGCACTGTGTTCTGCTACACAGGGAACGAAGGAAGATATAGTCAAACTAAGACACACCCTCCTAAGTGGAACAAATCTATATGCAAAAGACCTGATCACCTCTAAAACAGAACAAAGGTATTCTTACATGGTCAAAGAGGGAAATCTGGTTATGCAATTAACTAAAGGAGAAACCCTTATTTTCCCCAGCGAAACAGATAATTCCAAACCACAGGAAATCAAAGTACAAAACACTGGTTTAGGCGTAATTACAAGTCAGGATCTGGCCATCGAGATAGAATTCGACCAAAAAATCATAGAAAAACTGGATAACCTAACCATTAATGGTATCCCAGCCACTTATGCCACATCTACTCCTTACCAAAAATTCACCGTCACCATTACAGATGCTATCCTTCAAACCATAGGAAACAAAGATAAATTATTCGATCCCAATGAAAATATTATCATTAGTTATGATGTAATCACACGTTCAAAAGCTGATCTGAAAGGTACCAACCTTAATTGTGGATTGAAAAAAGAAACCATCCGGTCCTATTGGGCATGTAAAAAACCAGCACAAACACTTACCGTAGGTGTAGAAATATACCGTCCCGCAGGAAAGCCTGTTCTGGATCTTCAAATAATAAAACCAACAACATTTACCGAAGATGGTTCACCAAATAATTTTATTATAAAACTGACTAATACCGGAACCAGTGATGCTTTCAATGTGGCTGTTCCAATGACAATACGTACAGCCGATACCAGCCTGGAATGGATCATTCCCAATGAGGTAACTGTCCAGATTGACGGAGGACCGGTTTATACTGTCTCTGCCAGTGGAAGTAGAGCCTCAAGTGTTAGCTTCAATTTCTCCAACATCAGTACCGGCTTATATATCCCGGTAGGAAAAACCGCTGAAATCATCTATCCGATTCGCCGGGATGTTGTTAACAGATATAGTTCATTAACCAATGACACCGAACCGGATGTCTTGACCAACAAATATTTTTCCTACCTGTATCTAGGCAACATCACATATACTGACGAATGTCAGGAAGCAGGAAAAGCTGGAAGATTAGGGGATTACTTTATCAATGGAAGTGGTAATGTTGCTGCATTTGCTCCTTTATCGGTCAGAAATACCAATTTAATCGACATGAGTGATGATCCGGGAGTCAATTTACCCGGTTCATATACCATGGAATTTGGTGATTATTTCCATGTTTTTCCCATGCATGAGACCAATAACTGGTTCGATGGAGAATTGGAGATCAATTTGTATATGGAATCCAATGTCCCGCTTACTGCACCCGACATGCAGTTTGACGGGATCGTCCTGACAGGTAATGATGGCAGCCAGTTGAAATGGGTATTGGGAGACCTGAATTCTTCTATTACTGTATTTCGCGTAGATGCATCAGATATAGAAACTCCTCAACCAAATGTTCCGGGTATAGGCGATCCTCGCCAAAATCGTTGGCGCATCAAGATACAAAACCTTGATAAAAAATACCTCAGTAAAAATGCAAAAATCGAACTGAAGGTAATGGGGGTCTGTACCGATAATAAGACAAAAATCAACAAAGTACATTATACTGTTAATTATAAAACCAAAAACGGTGTCTTACATAAAGTCTATAAGGCAAGGACATCCACTACAGTTAAATGTACCAACGAGCCCGGAGTCAATCTAAAGAGATATTTCAGTCAAAGGATCAATGTGACCAAAGGCGATCAAAATGATAACGGTATTGATAACGGAGGTAAGATAGGAAGCGGCGGGGATACCGATACCACAGGGTTAAGCAAAAAAATAAGATTTGATCGTTTATATGATCTGGATACCATAATCTTCAAAACATCATCCAGGTTAATGGAGTATCCTGCCGATCCTACAAAATGGAAACATCTCCATATTGTACTGAGTGATAAAAACCGCAAGATGGATGCTACTAATTTTATCCATCAGGAAACCAAAATAAAACTTTACCAAAAAATTACCGGTACATATTTTGAATACCTTAACCATACCATCACAGGAGCAGGAAGTGTTCAATATCAACCTAATTATAATGGTTCCAATCATCTCGGATTACACTGGGATCCGGGTACGCCAGCTTATTTGTTCGGAGCCTATGACTCAATCGCCATAGAATCGGTATGGACCACCCGGGTAGAAACAGGAGTGACCGGTAGTGCAAGAACACAGGAAACCAGTAATTATAAATTCTGGACCTATGTACATGATGTGGAAAGAACCAATTGGTATGATGATTTCCCAGTGGGAACAGACCCAAATATGCCTATAGCTCAAATGGATGCCTATTTTGTTGGAGAAATGGACCGCTATACCATTGGTTATACAACCAACAGCGTTCCGATTCATCAGATGTTAAGCCCTCAATATACCACTGCACAGAATGCTTCTTACAGCCATTTGTTAACTATTGGTACGTACGGATGGAACAACACTACATTCACCAATGAGCTACGCCAGCCTTATTATGTGAATGATGTAAAATTCACCCTTCCTTATGGTTATGTATTGGAAGGTGATATGAAATTTTTAAATATCGGATCCACTAAGGAGAACGGCATCTACAAACACAACTTTGTAAAAGAATTCCTGAATGGAAATAAGCAAACAGCAGTAACGCTCACGAATTACTGGGATACTGATATTAAAGAAATACACAATACTTCAAAGGATCAGATTGCTGACGAAGGATGGAGCTCTAATGCCTATATACCCATAAAAGTAACTCCAAGAGCCCCGATAGGACTGTCGTCTGTGTCAGTTGATCTGTCTTATGCATCTCCTCCTGATGCCGGACTGGATCCATTTAATCAATCCGTTTCATTTTACCTGAATAATAATGCCGCCAACTTCCTGGTAGAATATTTTGACAAAGAAGCTTACGCATATAATGATACGGTCAGATGGACTGTTCGTGTAACCAATCCGTCTTCGGTTGAAGATGTCATGAACTGTTGGCTGTATCTTGAAGGAGACGGATCACTTAAGCCGTTATACGTTGTGGATCATAATAATAATATTGTCACCACACCTAATAAAGGGTATCAGGGAAGATGGATCAAAGTAGCGGACAAATTATTGAAATCTTCAGCACAATATTATACCATTGTCGCCCGGTATGATCCGTATGTATGCGACAGGGACAGTCTGGTAGTAACGCCCTGGTTCAACCAGACAACCGATCCGATGAATTATACATTGAACGGCACGGCCAATTATTACCAAAGTAATCCATTGGATACCACCACCAATATCAATTCACCGACTTACGACCTGTGGGTGGGAATTACGCAATCCATCTATATCAACCAGTTTGAATCTGCCATCAATGGGATGGTCACGCAACTGATGGATACACCTAAAAAACCCGAAGCACCTGTTACAGGAGGAAAATATGATAAGGATGAAATTTCGTTAGGTAATGATTTCCCTGTTGAGATCATACTCAACACTACAGATATGATAGGAGTGAAGGATGTGAATATCGATATAAGCATCCCAAAAGGACTGAAATATGTAGAAAATAGCGGTTATTACCAATGGAAAGGGGATACGCTCAAGTTCGAAACAACAGCAGAAACAAAAATGCTCGGATTCGACGGAGATGTTAATACTCCTGGAGATGTTGAACGTACCATCAACATAACATTGAAAGATTTCATCAACAGGGATACCATACCCGGTATATACAATACCGAATTTGATGATAGGACTGTATTTTTAAGATTCTTACTGAATCCTCAATGCCAGGGATTTGATGCCGATAGTGCGAGTATTAATGTACAAATGCATGCGAACAGACTCTGCGGAACACCTGCTTATGGTGATCAGGATACCATTACCGGAGGACAGATATATCTTGAAGGATTCCGGTATTATAAACTTGACCAGGATCTATATCCACCAGCCGGACCGGACTTTGCATTGTGCAATAACCAGGACAAAGGAACCCTTACTGCAAGGTTATACCGTATCGGAGCCGGAGCACTGCAAAATGACTCCATTGTCCTCAAACTTCCGAAACAATTTACCCTTGATTTAACCGCCAATCCGGGCAATTCTATCCGGTACGACAAATTGAACACCGATCCGACGGATGCCGGGACACCATGGGATATGGATGGAGAGCCGATCAAATACAATTTAATTACTGATGACCCGGATTCCACTATTATCAAATGGGCAGTTCCAAGAAAATATTCTGAAAACTACAAGAAAAATATACGTATCGAATATGAGATCGATATTAAGGTAGATCAGAATAATTTCCAACCATCCGACTATAAGTATGATCAAGTAGCCACGATATATGTAGTCAGCGGGGATAACCCCACCTGTACGGGAAGTAACTCCGTAGCCGGTGAAGTGTTATCGAAAGAAAAGTTGCATCTTTATATCCATACCAATTTAATTGGTCTGGCAAAAGAAAATACCTGGGTCATTGATCCGGCCAAACCTTCTGATTTTATTGTCACTACCACATATACGATCCATAATTACAGTAGTTCTTATCTGAACAGTATTATGCTCCGTGATGAACTGTACCAGATGTACAATGGACAGGTGGATCTTGATAGCTTTAAAATCAAAATAAACACTCCGTTAACACTTCCTTCGGAAATAGAAATAGACAGTTTGTATATAGGAGGAGGTAATCTGGTTCAATCAGGTATGTTGGCCGGCGGAGAAACAGCAGTAATAGAAATGACTTACCGGGCAACACCCAATTTAAGTTATACTGGTGTTAAATTCAAAAATAACGCCTCTATCAGTGCCTACAATCATTTGGTTTGCCAGACTACAGATATTTCCACATGGCCTTTGGCTACCGTTCCGGATGCAGAAAAACCGGACAATTCAAGAGAACCGGATAATTTACACACAATAGTTACCAATGAACCGTCCGACACTTCTCCAACGGATTATAATGATGACGGGGATCCCAACAATAACGATGTCCAGACACCTGTTCAATTCAGCAGTATCAGGTTCAAGGATTATGTAACCCAGCCACCAACCTATCCTAAGATCAGTGAAGATGTAGGTACACTGAGCATTATTGTCGAACGTGTAGGTGATCTTTCAGGAAGCGTGGATGTTGGATTCGGAACTGATAAAAGCTATTTGTCAAAAATACTTCCAAGAGATTCCCTGGCCACTTTAGGTACTTCTCCTGACTGTGGCGTGGACGCCTGGAAAGCAAATCTGATCGAAACCATCCCACAGTCAAGCTGGACCCCTGTCAGCGGTTCGCAAACCATGGCAGAAGCTGTAGTCAGCATCAATATCGTAGATGACAATATTTTTGAATGGGATGAAGCATTTTATGCTTACCTGTTCAATGCACCACCCCTGGTTTCACTGATCAATGATACTGTAACAGTGGAAATAGCAGTTAGCGACAGGATGCCCACCATTAATATGGTTGCCGTACAGGATTCCATAAAAGAAGGGACCATCATACAGGGTCCGGGCCATAATTACGGTTGTACTCCATTACTGTTTAAGGTCAGTTTGACCAATCCTTCTTATCAGGAAATCAAAGCAGATTGGCAGTCAATCGGAGGAGGAAACGGTACTGATCCTTTAGCAGGATACAATTATAAAACCGGTTCGCTTTCATTCCAAAACAGCTGTCTGGCAACCGATACCGTACAATTTATAGAAATTTGTGTAATCGCCGACAGCATTCCGGAACCTTCGAAATTGGCACAGGCAGAATTAATTTCCAGTAGCATCACCACTGCTTTATGGGGTAAAATGAAAGCTTCCACCATGATCGTAGATGACGATATTAAAATAGATACACTTGCCTTACGGAGCCTGCAATGTAAAAACGACGCTTCCGGAAAGATCGTTATTGTGGCAAGAGGTGGAGAAACCGGAGCTTCCGCAGGAAAATACCATTATAGGTGGACGGGTCCGAACGGCTTCACATCCAGTAATTTCACATCAGGAAATGATAGCATCCAAAACCTTCAGGCAGGTATTTATACGGTCACGATCACTGATGTTTGGAGTAATCCTACATCTGTAAGTTACTCGATTGAAGTAATTGAACCCACCTTATCATTGTCTATAGCTATTGATAATATTAAAAACGTTACCTGTAATAACGGAAGTGACGGTGCCATCAGCACCACTATATCCGGTGGTTGGGACAGTCCTAATTATGTGATCAATTGGAGCAAGGAAGGGGATAGCTATACGGCCAACACGGACGACATTACCGGCCTGTTCCCTGGTGTTTATATCATTGTAGCCAATGATAGTGCTCTATGTACAGCCACTGACACAGTTACTATTACCCAGCCTTTACCGTTGGCTATTTCCGGTTCTGCGATCGGCCATGTTATCTGTAAAGGCAATTCCAACGGAAAAATAGGCATTACCGTTAATAACGGTAATCCGTTCCCTACGCCCAATGACCCGTACTTAATCCATTGGACAGGACCCAACGGATATACGAACAGCAGTAACCGTTCTGATATCTCAGGCCTGTTTACCGGGGAATATGTTGTTACCATCCAGGATAACGGATGTGAAACACTCAAAGATACTTTCCTGGTAAAAGAACCGCTACTTGGTTTAGCAGTGTCGATAGACTCAATCCTTAATGTTGCCTGTAAAGAAGATGCAACAGGAGCCATTTACCTGAAAACCGAAGGAGGCTGGGGTGAAAACACCTATACATGGGATGACGGAATGGTCTTTGATATTCCAGAACGTGAAGGATTGATAGCCAAAACATACAGCGTAATTGTAGCAGATAGTGCAGGTTGCACGCTCATTGTCTCACCTATTATCGTTTCTGAACCGAATGAAAAAATGGTTGTTACGATTGCAGCTACGGACGAAACCTATCAAAACGGCAATGACGGTACCATTACGGTGATGGTAGCAGGAGGTATTCCTAACTATAATTATTTGTGGAACGATGATCCAACATTAAATACAAATTATCGCAACCATTTGCATGCCAATACGTATACTATCACAGTAACCGACCAATGGAATTGTTCAATAGTGAATACGGTTGTTATAGATGAACCTTTGGTTGTGGATGATCTACCAAACGTATTCACACCTGATAATGACGGATTTAACGACAGGTTATTGGAGAACTTCCATATTAAGGTATTTGATCGCTGGGGTTTGCTTTTATATGATGGTACCGATGGTTGGGATGGCAGATACAAGGGTAAAATGATGCCGGCCGGGACTTATTTTTATGTCTTGATTGACGATACCACAGGTAAAGAATATAAGAGCTCGGTACTGTTACAGATCGTAAAGTAAAGCATAAGGGGAATTGAGCAATGTCCATTAAATTAAATTTTAGTCATATCATATCAACAAGGAAGATTTTATTTATTATTTCCCTTTGTTTGATGTTACTGGGTGCAGATCAGATTTTCGCACAAAACGATATCCAATTAAGTCAGCAAATGTTCAGCCGGATCAATTATAATCCGGCAGCAACAGGTATCACAGAGGACATACACCTGTATATGCTTGCACGACAACAGTGGGTTGGATTTAAGGATGCTCCTCAAACAATCGTTATCAATGGACATACATTTGTTCCGTGGACTCGTTCCGGATGGGGTTTTTCCCTGATCGGTGATATGCTGGGTTATGAAAAAAGCTTCAATCCAAAGATCAGGTATGCTTTCCATATACCATTTTCCAAAAGCAAATCCTCATTATCCCTGGGTATCGGTGCCGGTGTCATGTATAAAACTATTGATGCGAATAATCTGGTTTATGAAAATCCGGCTGATCCTAACAGATTATTCGGAACCCAGGATAAAGTGAAGCCTGATTTTGATTTCGGATTTGAATACAATTCCAAGTTTTTGAATACAGGCGCTTCCATCACTCACTTAGGAAATAATTTCAACGATTCCGAAAGTACAGAAAATTCGCCCCATCTTTATGTGTATGCAAGAGGACTATTTGACCTTAACAAAAACTGGCAGATCACTCCGGGACTTTCGTTACACAACAGTAAAAGTATTAATCAGATAGAGGTCAATACTTTGTTTTTCTATAAAAGAGTATTCTGGGTAGGTGCATCGTACCGCATCAAGGAATCTCTTGTTTTTTTAGCAGGTGCTTACCTTAGTCCCAATATTATGCTTGGTTATTCCTATGATTTTAACGCACATGAACTGAGTCCTTATTCGAACGGTTCACATGAGATCATGCTTTCCTGGAAAATACCCCAGCCGCAAAAAGCACGTAAAGCAAGACGTATGCGTGAATGTTATCATGCATGGTGGTAATTTGAATTTTAATGAATATCTTGCAAGTTATATAGTAAGTCTATTTTAATATCGATCATCCATGAAAAAATATTGTTTATTCCTTAGTTTAATTATCTTAAGTACTATTGTATCCGCTCAGCAAGACAGTAAAAAATCCATGGCAGTAGCTGCAGATCCGGTAGTTTGGTGCGGTATCGACTTCACATCTGCAAAATTTGTCAATGTTCAGGAAACGGCAGAACAGGTAAAAGGAGTATTAAATCCTATCAACACACTGATCATTACGGAATCAAAAAAATACGATGTTCCTAAATTTTTCAAGAAAAAACAAGTATTTTTTGAACTATCCCTGGTACAGGAACGCAATGGCAAAATAGAACCGGACCATCTGATATCATACAACCCTAATCATCTTTCATACGAAGATCTGCAAAAGGTGACCACTGCCTATAAAGGAGTATCAGACAAAGCAGAAACCGGACTGATCTTCATCGTCGAAAATTGTGATAAAGCAAGCATGTCTGCATCTGTTTATGTCTGCTTTTTTGATATAAAAACCGGTGATATCATTTATTATACCCGTAAGGAAGGAAAACCCAAAGGGTTTGGATTAAGAAATTTCTGGGCGTATAGCTTCTATTCCATCATGAAAAGTTGGAAATACTGATCAGATTCATCTTTTCCCGTTTAAATACTAACTACGCCTGTATCAAAAAAACCGCAGGCCGCTTGTGCAAATCAGGCAAGGAACTTTTCCATTGCTGAATGGTTCTGGTAACGATATACTCATCAGGTGAGGTAATATCGGCAGCAATACAGAGGGAAGTGTGTGCTTTACAGGTATGCAACAGATCTTCCAGCAATTTCATATTACGGTAAGGGGTTTCTATAAATATCTGTGTTTGCTGCTCTGTTTCGGAACGCCTCTCTAAAAAGCGTATGCGTGCTATACGTTCATCCTGCTTCACCGGAAGGTAGCCGTTGAAGGCAAATGATTGTCCGTTCAATCCGGAAGCCATCAGTGCCATTAAAATGGATGAAGGGCCGACCAAAGGAATTACCTTCACTCCGTTTTGGTGTGCCAGCCTTACGAGTATAGCTCCGGGATCGGCAACCCCGGGAACGCCTGCATCGGAAATGATACCAGCATTATTGGCTTTGATAACGGGTAAAAAATAAGGAATATCTTTCTCAAGTGTGTGTTCATTCAACGCATAAAAATACAACTGGTCGATTGGAATAGGGTGTTTCAGCTTTGATAGGAACCGTCTGGTTGTCCGGATATCTTCAACGAAAAAATGATGAATACCCCGTATCACAGATAAAATACGCAACGGCAACACATCATCAACAGTATTGTCGGATAATAAATTGGGTATCAAATATAATACGGACATAATTAAAAACCAGGTATTATAACGGTTATTATCGAATATCCCGCAATGCAAATATACATCAAAAAGATGCTCAACCATGGACAAGCAGTATTTAACCCCTAAAAATTGCATGGTCCGAAATTTATTTGTACGTTTGAATCATGTAATAATCAATTAATCCGATGAGATATGATCCATAAAAGAAAGTTCCGCTTTTCAACAGGAAAATATTTATTGCTTTCCGCACTTGTATTTTCATTTACTTTCCATGTATCGGCCATTAACGATAAAGATCCCGGTAAGGAATGTAAAGAAGAAGGAGTTATCCCAGATTACCGTATCAGACAAGGAAGTTCACTTCCTAAAGAAGTAGCAGTTTCTACCGGTTCATTAAATAAAATACCTGAAAAAAAAGTTCCCGGAATAATTTCATATAATAATGATCTATATACTAATGATCTTAAAAGTAACGGCTTTTTTATTAACAACAGGTTCCGCGAAAAAAGCGACCGTAATCAGCTCATATTACTTGATGGGAAAGAAATATCTCAACAACAATTTGCAGAGATTAAGCCGGAAGTAATCAAAAGTTTCTCTATCTCCAAGGAAGAACGGTTGGTGGAAGAGTATGGAGAAAAAGCAAAAAATGGCGTGATCTCTGTCATCACAAAATCCGAATAAACGACATACGTATCCTTTACCATGTCAAAGTCACACATCGAAATAGCCACGGATCTACGTAAAGAAGGATTTAACTGTGCGCAGTCAGTTTTTTTGACTTTTTGTGATCGATATGGGTTGGATAAGGATACAGCGGCCAGATTAACCGCTTCGTTGGGCAGCGGCATTGCAGGAAGGAGAGAAGTATGCGGATCCTTACTGGCAGCAGCATTATTGGCTGGCCTGGAACAAGGATCAGCCGATCCCAAAGAAAAAGGAAAAAGTTTTCCCGTAGTCAATCAGATATATGATGAATTCAAAAAAGAAAACGGTGATATCATTTGCCGGAGATTAAAAGGGATTGAAAAAACAGACATTCCTATTACGCCAAAACCATGTATGGAGTATATCCATTCCAGCGTGGCACTGATTGAAAAGTATTTATATCAAAATAAATAAAACCAAAACCCGGAAAAAATGTCAGAATTAAAAATTGTAGCCGTTATCAAGGTAAAAAAAGCATATAAAAATGAACTGATGCAGGTTTTTAAAACCGTTGTCAATGAAACACGGAAAGAAGAAGGAAACATTTCATACGATCTCTATGAAGATATCAGAAACCCTCTATCTTATACCATCCTTGAAACCTGGAAATCACAGGAAGCCATTGATTTTCACAATGGAAGCGCTCACTTCAAAACATTTGTAAAAGATATTGAAGGAAAGGTGGACAGCCTGACAGTAGACGTCCTCAAAAAGGTATATTAGTTAGGCTCCTATCTTTTTGGTGCATTGCGCATCATTTTTGACATCTTGTTTTTATCTGTCATCATGCGCATCATTTTCCGGGTTTCATCAAACTGCTTGATCAACCGGTTTACTTCCTGAATATTGGTCCCACTTCCGTCAGCGATACGTTGCCGGCGGCTTCCGTTCAAAATAGCAGGATTGGAGCGTTCTATGGGGGTCATGGAATGAATGATGGCTTCAATTCCTTTAAAAGCGTCATCGTCAATATCAAGATCCCGTATCGCTTTGCCAACTCCTGGAATCATCGAAGCCAGATCTTTCAGGTTACCCATCTTTTTTATCTGGTGTATCTGACTCAGGAAATCATCGAAATCAAATTTATTTTTGGCAATCTTTTTCTGCAATTTACGGGCTTCTTCCTCATCGTATTGTTCCTGTGCTTTTTCTACCAAAGAAATAATATCGCCCATGCCTAAAATACGATCAGCCATACGTTCGGGATGGAAAACATCCAATGCTTCCATCTTCTCGCCCGAACTGATAAATTTGATAGGCTTATGTACCACCGACATGATAGAAATAGCCGCACCACCACGGGTATCACCATCTAATTTGGTCAATACCACACCATTGAAATCCAAACGATCATTAAATTCCTTGGCTGTATTGACAGCATCCTGCCCGGTCATCGAATCGACCACAAATAATATTTCTTCCGGATTGACGGCTTTCTTTATAGCAGCTATTTCATCCATCATCTCCTGATCTACTGCCAAACGACCAGCCGTATCTATAATAACGGTATTGAATCCCTGTTGTTTGGCATGCTTGATCGCATTTTCCGCAATTTTAACCGGATTTTTATTGTCATCTTCCGAATATACGGGTACACTTACCTGTTCACCCAATACCTTTAACTGCTCAATAGCCGCAGGCCTGTATACGTCACCAGCTACCAACAATACGGAGCGATTTTTCTTAGATTTCAGATGATTGGCCAGTTTACCGCTAAAAGTGGTCTTACCGGAACCCTGTAGACCGGCGATCAATATAACAGAAGGATTACCTTTAAGGCTGATATCCACCGATTGGCCACCCATGAGCAACGCTAATTCGTCACGGGTAATTTTTACCATCATTTCACTGGGTTTCACAGCGGTAAGCACATTCAGGCCCAACGCTTTCTCTTTTACCCTATCCGTAAAATCCTTTGCAATCTTGTAGTTAACGTCAGCATCCAATAAAGCCTTCCGCACCTCTTTCAGTGTCTCGGCGACATTAATATCCGTAATCCTTCCTTGCCCCTTCAGGGTTTTAAACGCGCGATCCAGCTTATCCGATAAATTCTCAAACATATTGATAGAATATTTTATTACTAAGCACTCAGTGCTATTTATTGTTTTCTTAAGTCACATTGATCAAATTGATTACATTCAGCAAATGTGACATTAATTGTTTTATATTACTTAATATACATTCTGAAAAGAAGATGCAAAATTAGTAAAAAATAACCTACCATATACTCATTCAATTATTAAGCCCATAAATCAAAAATCCTTTAAACGGTTATCCTTTCATGAAAAACATCCATACAATAAAATATATCAATGTTTTATGGATATATCTCCACGGGTATATGAATGATCATCCAATCAACAGATGATTTCAATTTCAATTTTCACAAATCGTATTTTAACACTACTTTTGTAGAGAAGAATAAATCATTTTCTTCTTGAATACAAAGCATTTCTGTAAATGGCCAAAAAAAATAAGACGGAAAAAACTCCGAAAACAAAACAAAAAGGAAAAATAGCCCGTTTCTTCAATGATGAACGCTTCAAAATGATCCTGGCATTTTTATTCATTGGCGCCGGCATCTTAATGTTGGTGGCATTTGTATCGTATTTCTTCACATGGAAAGATGACCAAAGCTTTAATGAATGGTCACAGGTATTTTCAGGTTCAAAAGTAAAGGTAGAGAATTGGGCCGGAAAAATAGGAGCAAGATTATCCAATGGATTAATAAACAATGGATTTGGTATTTCTGCTTTTCTGATCCCTTTAGTATTCCTGGTCATTGGATTCCGCCTGCTGAAAATAAAATTATTGCCATTAGGATGGACCATTAAAACTTCCATAGTAGCACTAGTCCTTTTCTCACTGGTTTTCGGATTTGTTTTCGGCGATACCGGAGGATTTCTCGGAAGCGGGCTGGGAGGAACACATGGTTATTACATGGCCAATTGGTTCAAATCATTATTAGGTACTTTTGGTACAGGTATCTTGCTTATCCTGCTCGTATTTGCATTTTTTACATTTACTTTCGCCGGGTTTTTCGGCTGGTTCACTAAAACAGTATCATCAGTTAAGGTTCCCAAAATTCCTAAAAAAGAAAAACCAACTACTCCTATTTATTCCGATACTGATGATTTTTTTGAAGAAGAGGAAGAGATCATCAGTAATACAGGAAATGAAAAAGAAGATGTCAGGGTAGATTTTCAAATTGACGACAAGAAAAACGACACTGAAGACAAGACATTGGAAGATCTGCTGGATGAAGACATTGAATTGACCATTGAAGCACAGGCAACCAATGATGTACCGGTGAATACCAATGAAGCGACACCTTACGTAATGGATGACCTGGCTGCACTGGGAGAATATGACCCGACACTGGATCTGTCCAATTACCAGATGCCTTCCCTTGAGCTGTTAAAAGACCACAAATCGGAAAATTCTGTAGTCAGTAATGATGAATTGATCAATAATAAGAACAGGATTGTCGAAACACTGGCCAACTACAAAATACAGATCGACAAGATAAAAGCCACTATCGGGCCTACGGTTACCTTATACGAAATAGTCCCTGCACCCGGTGTACGTATTTCGAAAATTAAAAACCTGGAAGACGATATCGCTTTAAGTCTGGCCGCTTTGGGGATTCGTATCATTGCTCCCATGCCCGGCAAGGGAACCATTGGAATTGAAGTACCGAACCTGAATCCTGAAATCGTTTCCATGCGTTCCATCATTGCATCACGGAGATTCCAGGATGCCACAATGGAATTACCGATTGCATTAGGAAAAACAATTTCCAACGAAACATTCGTTTTTGATCTGACACGAATGCCCCATCTATTGGTGGCAGGATCGACAGGACAAGGAAAATCGGTCGGTTTGAATGCGATTATTGCTTCGATTTTATATAAAAAACATCCTTCGCAGGTAAAACTGGTCATGGTAGATCCAAAATCAGTAGAATTTTCTCCTTACGAAAAAATTGAACGTCATTACCTCGCCAAGCTTCCCGACTCTGAAGAAGCCATTATCACCGACACGCAAAAGGTGATCTATACCATTAATTCCCTGTGTATTGAAATGGATACCCGTTACAGTTTACTAAAAGATGCACAGGTACGGAACATAAAAGAATACAACACCAAATTTATCGCCCGTAAGCTAAACCCGAATTTAGGCCATCGTTTCCTGCCTTATATTGTCCTGATCATTGATGAATATGCCGATTTGATGATGACGGCCGGTAAAGAAATAGAAATGCCGATCGCACGGCTGGCGCAAAAAGCAAGGGCGGCAGGTATTCATTTGATCATTGCTACACAACGTCCGACCACCAATATTATTACCGGTGTGATCAAAGCCAACTTCCCGGCGCGTATCGCATTCAGGGTCATATCACAAATCGATTCACGGACCATACTTGACGGACCCGGAGCCAATCAGCTGATCGGCCGTGGGGACCTTCTCTTTACATCAGGAGGAGATGTCACACGTGTACAGTGTGCTTTTATTGATACGCCTGAAATTGAAGACATCACTCAATTCATAGGTGAACAGCAGGGATATCCAGCAGCTTTTGCCCTGCCCGAATATTCGCCGGAAGAAAATAACGATACCAAAGATGTCGACCTCGGCAAACGCGACGAACTGTTTGATGATGCTGCCCGTCTGGTGGTCATCCATCAACAGGGATCCACTTCTTTGATACAGAGAAAATTCTCTATCGGATACAATCGTGCCGGCCGTATCATGGATCAGCTGGAAGCTGCCGGGATCGTAGGACCTAATGAAGGAAGCAAAGCACGAAGGGTATTATTTACAGATGATGCATCCCTGGAAAATTATTTAAACAGGCTGGCAAAAGGGGAAGATGATCCCTTCTAAACGAACCTAAATCTAAAATGTTACTCATGAGCAAGCCTATCAGATCATTGTCAGCACTGGTAACAGGATCCATACTTCTTTCATCTTGTGGCGCCGAAAAAAAAGACGAACAGCCCAATATTATTGTTGTCCTTGTAGATGATATGGGTTGGTCGGATCTCGGATGTTACGGAGGGGATGTTCATACACCTAATATCGACCGGCTGGCGAATAACGGATTACGTTTTACGCAGATGTACAATGCCGGACGCAGTTGTCCCACGCGTGCCAGCCTGCTAACCGGATTATATCAACATCAGGCGGGTATCGGACGAATGACTTTTAACCAACATCTTCCGGGCTATATCGGTTCGCTAAGCGATCATTCCGTCACCATTGCCGAAGTATTAAAAGAAGCAGGTTATAACACCGGAATGGTTGGTAAATGGCATGTATCGGAAACCCCTCTGAAAGAAGACCAGCGTGAATGGCTGGCCCATCAACGTGATCATTCTGACTACATAGCACCATCACAATATCCTACGCAAAAGGGATTCGACTATTATTACGGCGTCCTCTACGGTGTGGTCAACTATTTTGACCCTTTCAGCCTCGTATATGGTACTGAACCGGTAAAAGAGGTTCCTGAAAACTACTATATTACCGATGCACTCAGTGACAGTGCTGTTTCCTATGTAAACAGGTGTGCCGGCGACGATAAACCGTTCTTCCTTTACCTGGCACATACTGCCCCTCACTGGCCATTACACGCCCTGCCCGAAGACATTGAAAAATATAAAGAAAAATATACTCCCGGATGGGAAGAGGTTCGTAACGCCCGTTATGAACGGATCAAAAAAATGGGCCTGATCGACCAAAAGAATGAATTTCTTTCGGAAAGAATGCCTAAAGGAAACTGGAATGAAAATCAAAACGCTGATTGGGATGCTTATGCCATGGCCGTCCATGCCGCTATGATCGACAGGGTCGACCAGGGGATAGGAAGATTGATAAAAACGCTGGAAGATAACGGACAACTGGAGAATACACTGATCCTCTTTATGAGTGATAATGGCTGCAGTCCGGAATTATGCCAGAACTATACGCCGGGTGAAAATGACCGTCCCGATATGATGCGGAACGGAGAACCCATCATTTATCCCCGCCACAAAGAAATACTCCCCGGTACGGAAAATACATTCGCTTCCTTAGGCCGGCATTGGGCAAATGTAGCCAATACTCCATTCCGTTTCTGGAAAGCAAAAATGTTTGAAGGTGGTATCTGCACACCGTTTATTGCTCATTATCCCAAAGGTATTCAATTACCAAAGAATTCCATTGTTCATGAAAGAGGTCATGTAATGGATATCATGGCTACAGCTGTTGAACTTGGTAATGCCCGGTATCCTGTTTCCTACCATGGAAATGACATTATACCCCTTGAAGGGAAAAGCTTACTTCCTATATTCAAAAACGGGAAAAGAGAAGGCCATGAATATCTTGGGTTCGAACATTTCGGGGAAAGGGCATTTATGTGGAAAGAATGGAAACTGGTAGCACCCGACGGACAGCCATGGCAACTCTATAATTTAAAAGAAGACAGGACGGAAATATACAATGTAGCAGAAGAACATCCCGATGTGGTTGCCCGGCTTGACGAAGCATATCATGCCTGGGCAAAACGCACGATGGTCATTCCGGCACCCAATTGATGAAATGGTCATTTTGCCGGAACCACAGATCTTTATTATCTTGCATTGATTAATTTTTAATATCACTTAAATAATAACAATATGAATAAATTATACTTTTTCCTTCCGGTCTTATTATTCATGGCATGTAATAATACGGCACAAAAACCAGCAAAAGAAAATTCTTCTGAAATGAAACCAGTGAAAGAAAAAACATTCGATGAACTATTCCAACAAGTCCAGCCAACTGAATTAACCGGTAATGTATTCAAGTTGGTAGGTCAGGATTTCACAGTGATCACCGCCGGAAAAGAATCTGATTTTAATTCGATGACTGCCAGTTATGGCGGCTGGGGACAGCTTTTCGATCTATCTTCTACCTGGTGCTTTTTAAGGGCCAACAGGTATACATTGGAATACATTAAAAAAGAACAAAGTTATACCATGACTTATTTTGAGGATAAATATAAAGACCAGGTATTATATTTTGGCAGCAAATCAGGGCGCGACAGCGATAAGATGAAGAATAACCCTTTCACCTACGTAAAAACACCCTCAGGAAATATTACCTACAAAGAAGCCAAATTAGTCATTGAATGTAAACTGATGGAGATAACCACAGTAAATCCTTCAGATTTCTATCTCGATAAAGGAAAAAAATTTGTTGAAGAAGCTTATGAAGAAGCCAAAGAATACCACAAACTGGTATTCGGAGAAATAACTCATGTCTGGGTAAAAAAGTAAGTCCTTTTTTCATCTACAAAAAAGAGAGTATCCGTTAATAGGTACTCTCTTTTTTGTAGATGAAAAAATTATTATTCTTCCATCATGGATTTTAAAGGAAGCATCACAAAAAAGCGTGTCCCGTTCTGCTCATCACTTTCAAAGTCTACTTTTCCTCCGAGATACTGTTCCACCAATAATTTCATACTATAAGTACCAATTCCCCGATCCGTTCCTTTTGTAGAGAAAGAACGTTGAAAAACACGGCTTTTTACATGTTCAGGCATTGCAGTAGCATTCTTTACCCAAAAAGTAACTGAATCCTCATTCACATCATATCCGATGTGTACTGGAATGTTATCCGGAGTTGCTTCCAAAGCATTTTTCAACATATTGAGTAAAGAGCGTTGCAGTAGGGCAGTATCTGTCCTTAACGATACATCAGGAAACGGCGGTTTCATCAATATTTCTTTGTTCTGCAGGTTTATGTTGAATTTTACAAGCTGCGTAGCATTATATATCATATCATAAGCCCTCACTTTTTCCACGTTCATAGACAAAGTATTTGATTCCGCATTCAACAACTGACGATAAGAAACAATTTCATCATTAATCGAATTACTCACCATTCCTAAAATATCGGTAAGTTTTCCCAGTTGTCCCTGCTTGTCAGCCCGTTTGATCAATACGCTCAATCCTTGTAGATTGGTGGTTTTATTGGTCAGATCATGCAGGAATGTATTTTCCAGTATTTCTTTACGTTTTTTGGAACTGATATCTGTTAAAGTAATGATGGTATATCGATCTTCATTACTGAGATAAAAAGGAGTACACGCAATCTGGAATTCAAACGAAATACGGTTGGAGTTGATCACAGAAGTAATACAGCATTCGCCTACATAAGGTTCGCCGGTTTCCTGGCATTTCACAATACTATTTACAGCACCGCAATACCGGCATTCTTTAGCTGTACCGCATCCGCCGGGCATCTTGTGAGCATTGATACAATATACCAGTTCTCCCGGACGTAGGCCCAATGCCTGCTCCATATTTTCAAGTCCCAATAAAGACATTAATGCCCCGTTTGCGTAAATGATCTGTCGGTTTGAGTTAATAATAGCCCCCAAACACGGCATTGCATCAATTATTTGTTGTGATGGGCCAATATTATTGATATGATCATGTTGTTTTAATATGGTCTCTATGATACTACGTTCTGCTGATGCAAAATATGTTTCCATAATATAATTATCTAAAAAATTATTTTCTTCACCCCTAAAATGAATGTACTCTATTTATACGATAATAAATATAAAACGTTATCCCCTGATTTTACTTGTAAAAATAACTATTTCCTTATATCCTGAATCCGGATACCGTTGATACGTATCTCTTCATCATTTTTATAAGTAATGGTCAAAAATAAACTCCCGTTTTCATAATATTTTTTCCAATTTCTTTCCCTACGTCCCATCACATAATATTGCTCCTCCTTAAGTGTACCATCCGGATAATAGAATTCATGCCGTCCGTCGGGATTTCCCTGAATAAAATTACCCCTATGGTATAATTTACCATCCTCATAATAAGTTTTCCATACGCCATCTTTCAGGCCAAAAACATAATTACCTTCTTCACGTACATCCCCAACATTAATCATCCACTCGCCTTCTCTTTCTCCTTCAACATATTCACCTTTTGCAGCAACAGTCGCACTATCGGAATATTGAACGGACATTCCGTTAAGTTTTCCCTTTTCATAAGTTTCCTGGCGAAAAACAGTTCCATTTTTATACAACCATTTCCATTCGCCTTCCATCACACCATTCCTAAACTGCCCTGTTTGTTCTGATTTTCCGTCAACAGAATAAAACGTCCACTCACCGTTTTGTCTGTCATTCAGGTAATTTCCCCTGGAACGTAATGCTCCGGTTTCAAAATAATTACTCCACAAACCCTCACGTTTTTCATTTTCATTGACAGGACCTTCCGCAGTACGTCTTCCACTTTCGTTATAACGTACAGCCTTTTCAGGTGTACCGTCGGGCCGGTAAAATATGTGCATACCAATAGGAACAGTATCAAGGTATATTCCTTTTTGCTTAAAAGTTACACTATCAGCGTAGTATGTGATAACTTCTATCGCTTCTATTTTCGTTTGAATTCCTTCTTCTATGATCCTGCCTTCGCGGTAGGTTCTTTCATTGATCAGCCTCCCCTTTTCCGAAAACATTTTTGTAGTACCATCCGGTACACCGTCTTTATAGATACCTTCCTCCTTTACCGTACCATCATCATAAAAAGTTCTCCAGATACCCGTCTTCTCCTCTTTTTCATTCATCCTGTTGATGAATTCCCGGGAAATCATATAATCATTATGGTATTCAAACATGGTAATGACCATTCCGTTTTTATCAAATTCCTTTGCAGCACCTTGTTTTTTACCATTTTTGTAGTTGATCAGCCTCCTTATTTCACCATCGGGGTAATAATAAAAAGCTTTTCCTTCCCGTTTATCGTCCAGATAAAGCTCTTTGGATTTCAGATAACGGGTAGTGACTTTATTTTTCTCGGTAACTGTTTCATAAGTATAATAATAACCACTTTTTTTACCTAACTGATAATTGATGATCTCAAGTGTGTCACCCATTTCGGTATAAAAAACCCAGGTACTGTCCAGTAACGTGTTGATCCGGTTGCCTTCGGATTTCAACACTCCTGTAACATAATAAGTTTTCCAGTAACCATCCGGCTGGCCGTTTTTCATAGCTCCTTCACTTGAGACTTTCCCGTTCGGATAATAAAACTGATTGTACCCGTTTGGATTTACCTGTGTATTGGTCTGCGAATGAAGCACCGGATAATAGACAGAACCTATGAGTAATAAACCAATAATATTTCGCAAATAACCGACCATTTAACACTTCTACAATGAGGAATTAAACTGCTAAGTTAATAAGAATTGTCGAAAATTAGGGTTAAATCAATCCTAATTTCGCA
Organism: Bacteroidales bacterium; assembly: GCA_031275285.1. NCBI lineage: Bacteria > Pseudomonadati > Bacteroidota > Bacteroidia > Bacteroidales > Bacteroidales bacterium. The sequence goes on from JAISOY010000095.1 coordinate 71,887, forward strand.
GATATTTCAATCATACGACGGATAGGTTTTTCAGCTCTTTCACATATTTTTCCATCAAGAGTTATCTCATGTTCCTCATTGAGCAAACAATCATATATCTTCCGGAGCGTGATCATTTTCATGTACCGGCAATTGTTACATGCACATGTAGAATCTTCGGGAGGAGCAGGAATAAAGAGTTTATCAGGACTTTCTTTCTGCATTTGGTGCAAAATGCCCGACTCGGTGGCAACAATATATTCTTTACCTGTATCTTTTTTGGAGAACTGAAGCAGATCTGAAGTGGAACCGATATGATCCGCAACCATCAGGACAGGTTTCTTGCATTCAGGATGTGCAAGTACCTTTGCTGCGGGATGTGCTTTTTTCAATTCAAGTATTTTTTCCAGTGAAAATTCTTCATGAACATGACAGGCACCATCCCAAATTACCATCTCTCTTTTGGTAATGCTGTTGATATAATTACCCAGATTCCGGTCGGGGGCAAAAATGATTTTTTCATCTTTGGGAAGGGAGTTGACAATTTGTACTGCATTGGAAGAAGTACAGGCAATATCGGTATAAGCTTTTACTGCAGCGGTAGTATTCACATATGAAATCACCGTGTGGTCCGGATATTTTTCAACAAAAGCTTTAAATTGATCGGCAGGACAGGAATCAGCCAGGGAACACCCGGCATTGGGATCAGGGATCAGTACCTTTTTCGACGGATTAAGGATTTTCGCAGTCTCTGCCATGAAATGTACCCCTGCCAACACAATGATATCGGCTTCAGTAGTCAGGGCTTTTTGCGCCAAAGCAAGGCTATCACCTATAAAATCGGCAATATCCTGGACTTCAGGTTCCTGATAATAATGAGCCATAATTACAGCATTTTTTTGATCCTGTAATTGTTTTATCTGCTGAATCAACCTTTCTTTATTCATTTGAATAAAATATAAAAAAATGTTCCTGACAAAAATAAGGATATTCACATATTGATTAAAATATAATTATAATATTCTTATTCTTTAATTAAATATAGTAGTAATAATACATGGTTAATTGTGTGGATAAAAATATCGGGAAATATTGTAAAAAACGTTGTTAAAAACCTATTGACAGTTTATTAACAATAAAATTTTGCGGATAATTTTGGTCGACAAATAATTAGCTATACATACCAACAGTTGTCAACAACGGTTTTCCACAGGAGGTTGTTCATTCTTTTTGTGGGAAAATGGTGAAACAAAATGTTGGTATATCGGCGAAAAAAATCAATAAAATGATTTTGATTTTTTGTAAGGATGATTATACAGGATGGGTTTTGAATAAAGCAAATAGTTCTTTCACTTTTTTTCATCTAAAAATGAACAATTCATCAACATTGTTTTTAACCGGAATACTCTTGCCCCTTTTTGTTATCTTTGCTTGAAAAAAGATACAAAATGAGGTTAAAATATCATCTTGCTTTTGTGTTGCTTTGCATTTGTCTGTGGGAACTACCTGCAAAAATTGGGCCTTTGATTCCACAACCGGCAGAGGTGATACAAGGTACGGATACCTTTGTTTTTACCCAGGATACGAGGATCATGCTTAAAGATCCGGAAATCAGGGCAGCATGCGATCTTTTTTTGGAAATGTTTCGTCGCAGCACCGGGTTGAATATCGGTTACGCTTCTTCGGGGAGTTCATTGATCACGGTAGATATCGATCCCGGGATGATCCATCCTGAAGCGTATCACATAAAGGTGACAGAACATGATGTATCCATCAAGGCCAAAACCCCCGCAGGCGTTTTCTACGCATTTCAAACCATCCGACAGCTACTTCCGCCTGAGGTGGAAAGTTTGACCGTGATGGACTGTGACTGGAAAATCCCGGGAGTTGAAATAAAAGATATTCCCCGGTTCCGTTATCGCGGATTGTTACTGGATGTAGCCCGTCATTTTTTTCCTGTTAGTTTTCTGAAAAGATACATCGACCTGATGGCTATGTACAAATATAATTATTTACACTTGCACCTGACCGATGATCAGGGTTGGCGTATCGAAATACCTGCTTATCCCCGTCTACAGACTATAAGCGCATGGCGCAATGAAACCCTGATCGGACATTTGGACGATCGACCCCGCAGGTATGACGGGATCCGTTACGGCGGCTATTACAAACAATCCGAACTTAAGGAACTGGTCCGGTATGCAGCGGAACGGTATATCACCATTATTCCTGAAATAGATATGCCGGGACATGCTACTGCAGTATTGGCTGCCTATCCGGAACTATCCTGCTCCGGAGGACATTATGAAGTAGCCAGGGAATGGGGGGTACTTAAAAATATATATTGTCCCAAGGAAGAAACCTTTTTATTCCTGGAGAAAGTACTTACCGAAGTAATGGATATATTTCCCGGGGAATATATTCATCTTGGCGGGGATGAAGCAGTTAAAGAGCAATGGGAACAATCCGAATATTGCCGGAATCTGAAAATGCAACATCATCTGCAGACAGATGAACAGTTGCAGATCTGGTTCATGCAACGGATGACGAACTTTGTGAACAGCAAGGGCCGCAAGGTCATCGGATGGGATGAGATCATGGACGGAGGAGAAATTCCGGGAACCACGGTTATGTCATGGCGGGGAGAAGAAGGAGGGGTAAAAGCCGCCCGGAAAGGACACGATGCCATCATGACCCCGCACAAGTATTGTTATCTTGATTATTACCAATGGAGGAACCGTGATGAAGAACCTCTAGCTATCGGAGGATATACTCCTTTAAGTAAAGTGTATATGTATGATCCGGTACCTGCTCAGCTGAACGGTGAACAGGCGGGACATATTCTGGGCGCACAGGGAAACCTGTTTACGGAGTATATTGCTGATGAAAGGCATGCCGAATATATGGCTTTTCCCAGGGTATGTGCCCTCAGTGAAGTAGTCTGGTCGCCTTTATCCGGTAAATCGTATGATGATTTCCTGGTCCGTTTGCGGGAACATAGCAAACGGTTGGATATATTGGGTGTTCATTTTGCACGGCATTTTTTAGGTCAACAAAGGTGAAAACAACCACAGCCATTGTTATTTTGAATTGGAACGGATGTCATTTCCTGAAGAGGTTTCTTCCGGGGGTAGAAGAATATTCCCAGTTACCGGGTGTTTCCTTATTTGTAGCCGATAACGCATCTACGGATGATTCTTTGCAATATTTACAGGAGAACCATCCGGAGACAGGGGTTTTGATGCTGGATCAAAATTACGGGTTTGCCGAAGGATATAACCGTGCTTTGCAGCAGATTGAAGCCGATTATTATGTGTTGCTCAACTCGGATGTCGCCGTCACTGAAGGATGGTTGGCGCCATTGATCCGGATGATGCAGCAAAAGGAAAACATAGCAGCTTGTATGCCTAAAGTATGCTCGGAAGCTTCTCGCATGAGTTTTGAATATGCCGGAGCAGCAGGTGGATTCATGGATCGATACGGGTATACTTTCTGCCGCGGGCGGTTGTTTGATACGGTGGAGGAGGACAGAGGCCAGTATGATAGCGAGTCGGAAATTTTCTGGGCAACAGGTGCCTGTTGTATGGTCAGGGCATCCCTTTTTCATCAGGCAGGCGGGTTTGACGGTCAGTTTTTTGCCCATATGGAAGAAATAGATCTTTGCTGGCGGTTAAAAAATGCAGGTTATACTATCTGGTACACTCCTGAATCAACAGTATATCACGTAGGAGGAGGAATGTTGCCCCAAAGCTCTCCATTCAAGACTTACCTGAATTACCGGAATAATCTGCTGATGATGTATAAGAATCTTCCAGCTAAACAACGTAGAAAAATATTGTTTACCCGTAAGGCACTGGATATAGTGTCCGGTTTATACGGATTGCTTCAGGGAAATACGGCAATCATCCGGGCTGTGTGGAAAGCACATCGATCTTACCGGAAGATGAAACGTTCTTATAAGGGGATGGCTTTTCCCCGGATTTTTCCATCCGGAGTATACCAAAAGAGTATTGTTTATCAGTATTTTATTAAAAAGGTAAAACACTTTGACCTTCTTCCTCCAAAATGAGGATATTTGAAGGTAGTGAAGTGATACATTAAATAATATAAGTAATTGTTCAAAATTATATCATCCATATATGGAATCATTTTTTACCCTTCTTTTTCTTGATAAAAAGAAGCAAAAATCAAGGCTTGCTTCCTCAGCGACCAGCCACTGCATGCTACGGGACGCCGGAAGCTGTCTGAGCCGTCAGGCGAGTTCTTCCGGCTTGCCCCTTCACTTTGCAGGACTGGTGCCCGCTTCCGGAAGGTCAGGCCCTCCTGGTGTAACACCTCTGTATGAGCAGGAGAACAGAAAATATAATAATATGAACTAATTATGAACATCTACTTAAAACAATTAATATCATATTTGCAGAACGCAATCCATTTGATTAATGTGACTTAAAAAAACAATAAATAGCACTGAGTGCTTAACTTAATAGATATGACACAAGTAGAAAAACCGAACCCGCAGATTGAAGAGAGCTGGCTGGCGACGTTGGCCGGTGAATTCGAGCAACCTTATTTTTTTGATTTAAAGTCTTTTCTGGTAGAAGAAAAGCGGCAATTTGCTGTTTATCCTCCCGGGCCACTGATATTCAATGCTTTTTCCCATACGCCTTTTCAGCAGGTAAAAGTAGTTATTCTGGGTCAGGATCCCTATCATGGTAAGGGCCAGGCGCATGGCCTCAGTTTTTCCGTTCCTGACGGGGTAAAGCCGCCGCCTTCACTGGTCAACATTTATAAAGAAATACAGAATGATCTGGGTATTTCTCCTTCTTCATCGGGAAATCTGGAACAATGGGCGGATCAGGGAGTATTCCTGTTGAATGCCACATTAACGGTACGTGCATCTACAGCCGGATCCCATCAGAACAAAGGCTGGGAACTTTTTACCGATCAGGTGATCAGGACACTGTCCGACCAACGGGAGCATCTGGTATTCATGTTGTGGGGCAATTATGCAAGGGCCAAGAAAAGCCTGATCAATCCTCAAAAGCATCTGATCCTTGAAGCCCCGCACCCGTCGCCGTTTTCGGTGCATAACGGATTTTTCGGCTGTAAACATTTTTCGAAAGCCAATGAATACCTGAAACAAAACGGGATAGAACCCATTGACTGGAGCATTCAGTAAATCATCACCTATTAACAAAAACTTTCATGAACGTTTTCAAACGCTATCTTTTTCTTTTTGTGTTTCTTTTTTCGTTGTTTCCCCTTAGGGCTGAAGAAGGAATGTGGGTACCTATACTTCTGGAGCAGACCCGTTACCAACGGATGCGGGAAATGGGACTTTCCCTGACCCCGGAAGATATTTACAGCATCAACCGGTCGAGTCTGAAAGATGCCATCGTGTTGTTTGGAGGCGGATGCACGGGTGTAGTGGTTTCGTCACAGGGTCTGGTAATGACCAATCATCATTGTGGCTACGGACAGATACAGGCACATAGTTCATTGGAGTATGATTACCTGACGGATGGTTTCTGGGCCTCTTCTTTTAAAGAGGAACTTCCTAATCCCGGCTTGAATGTTGCTTTTCTGGAAAAAATGGAAGATGTTACTTCACAGGTGCTTGCAAATGTAACGCCGGGGATGGGTGAGAAACAGCGCGGGGACAGTATCCGTGCCGGGATCAACAGGATGAAAAAGCAATTTACCCCGGAGGGGAGTTATCGTGTAGATATAAAACCCTTATACAAGGGCAACCAGTATTTCATGTATGTTTATAAGGTATTTAACGACGTGCGGATGGTAGGCGCTCCTCCTTCCTCTATCGGGAAGTTCGGAGGTGATACGGACAACTGGATCTGGCCGCGCCATACCGGTGATTTTGCGATCTTCCGGATCTATGCCGGCAAGGACAATCAACCGGCCGAATATTCGCCGGATAATGTCCCCTACCAGCCGAAAAAGCATGTACCTGTTTCCACTGCGGGGATCAGGCAGGGTGATTTTACTATGATCTACGGATATCCCGCATGGACCGATGAATACATCAGTTCCTATGAACTGGATCACCTCGTCCGTCAGGATTATCCTGCACGCGTGGCCATGCGGACGGAACGGCTGGAAATTATGGATGCATATATGCAGAAGGACAGGGGAGTACGTATCCAGTATGCCGCTAAATATGCTTCGGTCAGCAATGCCTGGAAAAAGTGGCAGGGGGTGATGCGTGGCATTGACCGGGCAGACGGATTGAACAAGAAAACGGCTGATGAAGACCTGTTTTTACAGAAAGTACGTTCCAACGCACAATGGACAAAGGATTACGGGGATCTTTTGGAAAAAATGGAGCAGGTGATCGGAAGTTCCGGCCCGTTCCGGCAGGTTTCGGCCTATTATTCGGAAGCTGTACTGGCTGTCGAGCTGGTGCAATTGATGAGAAAGCATGAGCCCTTATTTTTATCCATTATTTCCGGAAAAGAAGTGGATCCCAAAATAATGAATGTCCTTTTGATCGCTCTTGAAGGTTTTTATAAGGATTATTCACTTCCGGTGGACCGGGATATATTCGTGGCCATGATGAGGACCTATTTTGAGCTGGTGCCGGCGGATTTTCATTTCAAAGAAATGAATGAACGGATGAAAAAACACAAAGGCTCATTCGAACAATGGGCCGACGATATTTACCGGAAGTCTGTTTTCCGTTCATACGAAACCATCCGGGATGCATTGACACAGACCGGTAAAAAAAGGATAAACAGCTTGTCGCAGGATCCTTTCTGGGCTATTTACCGGACGGCGAAAGATATGATGCAAACTAAAGCGGAGAACCCGTATGTTCAGCCTTACGACAGTCTTTCCCGTGTGTTCATGAAGGCCCGGCTTGAACTGGACCGGGATAAAATATTCTATCCCGACGGCAACCATACCCTGCGTGTGGCTTACGGGAAAAAGGAAGGGTATACGCCTTCCGATGGGATCACTTATTTGCCGTATACCACATTGGACGGGGTCATGGAAAAAGACGATCCCGAAATATACGATTACAATGTTCCGCAGGCCCTGAAAACAGCATACCGGAAGAAAGATTTTGGCCCGTATGCGGAAAACGGCCGGATGCCTGTTTGTTTCATTGCCTCCAACCATACTTCCGGTGGGAATTCGGGAAGTCCGATATTCAATGGGAACGGAGCATTGATCGGCCTGAATTTCGACCGGAACTGGGAAGGTACCATGAGCGATTTCCTCTATGATCCTGCACAATGCCGCAATATTATCGTGGATGCAAGATACATCCTGTTTGTTACGGAAAAAGTATACGGTGCCAAACGGATTGTTGATGAAATGCAGTTGGTAAAATAAACCGGGAATTTTTCGTGATCATAGTTTGATTACTTTTAAAAAGTGGGAAGAAGATTAATAGTAATATTATTATCCGTCATATTATGTTCATGTTCACAAAGATTTTATAATCTTAATGGGTCAACGAAATATATATATTCAGATAATGATATATCCATACAAGTAGAGCTAGATGTATATTTACTTGAAAAAGAACAGAGTTCGCTGAGATGGAATAATCTTATCAGGTTTAAGATTACAAACAAGCCAGAAGATTCAAACATAATTATTGGTATAGTCAATTGTAAAATGGTAGGAAAGAAAACAGAAATAAAAGGTATCATTAATAACGCTGACCTGCCATTATACGTCCATGGGAAAAAAGCAGTAGAGTTTGTTATTCCTGTGACGTTTGAATACAACAAATCTATTGGTGCCAATCATCAGGTAATGATAGATATGTATGATCTGTTAATCAATGGTGAAAGGATAGATATTCGACCCATCGTTTTTACATATGCTAAGATTAAATGAGTGACTTTTTGGATGTTATAGTGGTGTAACGATGATTCTTTGGAAGGTTTCCCACATACCTGAAAAAGAAAAAATCCGCCTGGACGGATTTTATCATTCTCTTATGATCTTTCTCATGGTCGATTTCTGCATCAGGAAAAGTACTCATAAAAAGTACTGTCACGGTTTTTATCCAACCGGTATTGACGTATCCTTTACTATTATTAAAATAGCAAAACGTATGCCAAACCGGGGTATTTCAAATGTTAATTCCTATTTTCTTCATTAAAATGGAGGCATTCAGGCTGGTACATATGCCGGGATGCAGTTGGTAGTCGAATGACATATCTTCCCCGTTGATCTGCACATCGAAATGGGCATTACTGATGCGGTCGGGCATTTCGGTCTCCAGATCGCCCAAAGTAAGGTCATGGGTGGCAATGATGCCGGATACGTTTTGCCGGGCCAGCTGACGTACCAGGGCCATGGATCCTATTTGCCTGTCGCGTGAATTGGTGCCGCGGAGGACTTCATCCAGCAGGAAAAAGATACGTTGTCCGCCTTCCCTGGTGATATCGATGAGTTGCTTGAGCCGTTTCAGTTCGGCATAGAATGAAGAAGTCCGTTCCTCCAGATTATCGGCTATCCGCATATAGGTATACAGCTGACAATCGGTGATCACGAGCGAGTCCGCACAAACGGGGGCTCCGGCCAGCGCCAGTACCATGTTCACGCCGATGCTTCGCTGGAAGGTGCTTTTTCCGGACATGTTCGATCCTGTTACAACGGCGATCTTTCCTTCACCGTCCAGGGAAAAATCGTTGCATACCCGTTCTTTCTCCATGATCAAAGGATGGCCGATCCTTTTGGCCTGTATGATAAAATAGTCCTCACGGATTTCCGGAATGGCCCATGAGGGATGATTGAACCGGATATTGGCAAAGCTGGACAGCGCTTCCACTCTTGCGATGGCATCGAACCATCCTATGAGTTTTCCGCCTGATTCCGCGCGCCATTTTTCGAGCCATACCAGATGCTTGTAGTCGAAAAAGAACAACACATTGATGGGAACGAACATAGCATTTAACCGGTAGTCCAGCCTTTTGATCCGGTTTTGTAAGGTCCTGATCTGTTTTAATGCTCCGCTGTCCGTAAAACGTTTTTTGAGCGCAACGAGGTAGGGAGCGGTAAAATCCGTACCGGTAAACAGGGAGATCAACTCATAATAGGTGCTGATAAAAGCCACTTTGCGTGATACCTGCTGGTGCAGGTAATTGACTTTTCTGGCCACCATGGCGGTCATCATCAGGTGTATGCAAACCATCAGCCAGATGAAAACGGAAGGGACCCATCCCATGATGGTGGCAGCAATGATCGCAATAGTGATCCACGGAAGGACATACATAAGCGTCAATAACTTTCGGTTCCCCGATAAAACGGGTTCGCTTTCCAGCCATTGGAGAAATCCCGGAAGCTCTTTGCTGACATCTTTATATTTTAATCCTATGGATTGCATGCCCTGTCTCCGGTCGATCATTTCGCTCAGTTCTTTTACGGCAGCCTGCCTGTCCCTGATTTCGTTGATGGAAGCCGGGGCTTTCAGCCAGTCGGCCAGCATATGGCTGCCCGACGGACTGGTGGTCCGGTTGATGTACCGGAAAATCGAATAAGTACCGAAGATATCCAGGTCGGAGGTATAGTAGTGTTTGATGTCCGTGTATTGTTCCCCTGAAGGATAATAGGAATAATCACCATCAAGGCTGTTGAGTTCCTGCTGGTTGATGATCTTAAAACGTTCCATTTCCTTTTGCTGTTCTATTCCTGACAGATGGAGCTTCAGGCTGATCAGGAAGGTGATGAACAGCACACCCACTGTAACAATGCTTAGCCAGAACGAAATCGAATAGAAATAAATGCCCAGTGCGATCATAGAGATGACAAGCAGCAGGCGTAACCATGTAAAACGGTTGTTTTTCCTTTCATAAGCAGATTCTTTCCGGGTAAAATCCTGTACCCGTTCGCGGTAAAAAGATGATAAATCCATGGATGATCAATATTGATAAAAAAGTACTGCAAACATACAAAGGAAATGGTTATTTTTGCGGATCGAATTTAGAATACGAACATCATGCTGCAGACAAGTATTTCATTTTTAAAGGAATTGATTAAAAATAATCATAAAGAATGGTTTGATGCCCACCGTGAAGACTACGAAAAAGCCAGGACGGAATTCAACCGGTTCGTTGATTTGCTGATCGCGGAGATTTACCGCTTTGATCCGACCATAGGGCAGTTATCTGCGAAAGATTGTGTCTACCGGATCTATCGTGATGTCCGTTTTTCTCCGGATAAGACACCGTACAAAAATCATTTCGGCGCTTATATTGCCCGGGGTGGCAGGAAAAGCGTACTTTGCGGGTATTACCTCCACATTGAGCCGGCCAGCGCAGGATATTTGGACCATTCGATGTGGACAGGCGGGGTGTATGCTCCCGACCCAAACGTACTGAAAGCGGTGAGGACCGATATTTATGAAAATATTGATGAGTTCAAGGCCATCATTAACGATAAGGATTTTACATCTACCTTCACCTGGTTTGAAGGGGATAAATTACGTACGGCACCCAAAGGATTTCCCAAGGATTTCCCGGATATGGAGCTGCTCAAACAAAAGAATTATACATTTTATAAGCATATAGACGAATCGATGCTCAGGAGTGACCGGTTACTCGAAGAAAGCGTACAGGTATTCAAAAAAATACTCCCGTTCAACCAGTTCATGAACAGGGCCATACAATATCACCAGGAGCAGGAAGACTAGCTTCAGCTATAGTTCCTATTCCGTTAACTCAAAATTTAACGGAGTTCCGGCCGGGATATCTTTTGTCGCTTTTTTCCCGAGTATCGTATTATAGTATTTCGTGGCCAGACCCAAAGCCGGACGTATGGAGCGGACATTTTCGGCCGTAAAGGTCTCTCCGGCTTTCATATCTTTGACCACATACAACGAACGCTTAAAGACCAGGCTGTTTTTCTCTTTATCGGATAGTTCATAGTTTACTTTTCCAAGCGATACATAGGCGCGTTTGCTTTCCTCCACCAATGCTTTCAATTCGTGGGGTTCCAGCGAAAATGCGGCATCAACCCCTCCGTCGGCACGGCTTAATGTGAAATGCTTTTCAATGATCATTGCCCCTAAAGCAACGGCGGCAATGGATACGCCGATTCCCAAGGTATGGTCCGATAATCCTACCGGATAACCGTAGAGGTCACGCATATGGGGAATGGTCAACAAATGGGCATTGACAGGTGATGCCGGATACGAACTGGTACATTTCAGCAAAGTCACATTACTGCTTCCGTTTTTTTTCAGGACTTCAAGTGATTCCTGAATATCTTCTACGGTAGCGATTCCGGTGGACATGATGACCGGCTTTCCTGTTTTTGCCACTTTTTCCAGCAGAACATGGTCGGTATTTTCAAACGAAGCGATTTTATAGCAGGGAACATCCAGTTCTTCAAGAAAATCGACGGCGGTGGTATCAAAGGGACTACTGAAAATAATCATTCCCAATTCCCGGGCATAATCGAATAAAGGCTTGTGCCATTCCCATGGAGTATGCGCTTCCTGGTACAACTCATATAGATCTTTTCCGTACCATAACGAATCTTTATCTGTAATGGTATAGGCTCCTTTTAATGTGATGGTGTCTGCAGTATAGGTCTGTAGCTTAACGGCATGGGCACCTGCTTCGGCAGCTGCTTTAATGATGGCTTTGGCCCTTTCGATCGACTGGTTATGATTGCCTGATAACTCAGCTATGATAAAAGGACTGTCTCCTATGGCAAAGTTTGATATTTTCATTTGATGTATTTTATAAAATCGGTATGGCCTGAATGATCCGTTTTCATGAAATTTAAACGTTCGAATATCCTGATGGACCCTATGTTGGTTCTCTTAACAATTGCATCAACGGTTATGTTGTCTTCCAGGCGGCCTAACTTTTCTAATCCTAGTTTAACAATCGATAAGCCCCAACCACTGTTTCGATATCGTTTATCAATAAAATAACTGATGGTGGCATATTTACTCTCCCGGTCAATATCAAAGCGGATATGCCCCAAGGGTATACCTTTCCTCTCAAGTACCCACAGGTAGGTGTTATGGGATATTAATTTGTCATTGAACCATTTACAATGGTCTTTATATGGGATGTCATCGGATGATAAGAAAGCATTCTTCCTGGCTTCCGGGTCATTGGCCCATTGATAATATAAATCGATATCATCCATTATAGCTGCTCTCAGGTGCGTCTCTCTTTCTCTTCTGAGAGAATGAAAAATTGATAGGATCCGGGACTTTGACTGTCCGTCAAAAAATGTTCTCTGTGAGCGTAAGCTGTCCGATATAGCCGTTTTATCTGTAATAAACAGATCCCTGACATCAAATGCAATTTTATTTTCCAGAAAAAAGCGGTACATGTCGCACTGGTTGTCTGCAATTACGTTTACATATAATTCACCGCCGGATAAAGACAGATATTCATAAGATACTGTACTGGGAGGACAAATGGCGTATTGACAATCGAGCATGATATCAGCCATCTCTTTTGCAGATAGATTTTTTTTTACTTCCAGATTTAACCCTGAATGACGACAAAAACCCTCTAATTCAGATTGGTAAAGAAAAGCGTCTCCGACAATTACGTAACAAAGTCCGGGAATTTTTTTTTCTTCAAGTAACCGTAGTACTTTAAGTGTATCATTTTTTGGATCGGCCCCTCCCATTGAAACCAGCATGGATTTACCTTTTTTTCCTTTATATGATAAAAATTCAGGGCGGAGAAGTACGTAGTCCGGTCCGGTATATAAAAATGTATAAAGTGCGGTGGAATAAAGTTTCCTGTCGATACCGCCTGCATGGTTTATTACCACATCCGCTACAAAATGTTCATGATGTATATCGTCGATGCAAACCAACTTACACCCTTTTTCTTTAATAGAACTTTGATATTCCGATGAGAAAAAGTAATTATCCAGTACAACTATTTCATCTCCGGATAAAATAGATAGGAAAACCTCAAAATGCTCTTCCGACTGGGGTAGTTTTATGATATCGATACCGGCTTTATTCGCTTCCGCTTGAATGTAACCGGTTAAATACCGGGTTGCCAATATGCAGTTAAAATCCTGCTTGAGCATATCAGCCAAAGCCAGACAACGGATGGTATGTCCCAATCCGATGTTGGAATTACCATCGGCACGTATGATGACTTTAGTTTTCATGCTTTTCTACTGATGGAAACATTTTTAACTATTTGGTCCAAAGATATTCCAGTGGCTCAATATCTTTCATAAGTGATACAATAACTTATATTTCAGTTCAGCTAATTTCCAATCGGTTATATTGTCTATATCTTGTCCTTCAGTTTCGTCGATAAAAATGCCTCCGGAATTATTTCCAAATAATTTTTTTTCCTTCAAAAATGTGTTGACTTGAAAAAAGTAAAACTGGCCGGCATCGTGGAAGGATTCGGGAAGATCCTGTGACCGGCGATTGATGTGTTCAGGCCAGTTCATGACTAAACGCCCGTCTTCTATTTTCAGGGAACGCCAAATAGGATATGTGTATTTCATTACAGGATATACCACATCGAATTTTTTCCGGATCATTTCATCAAAAGCCTGATGCAATCTTTCTTTCGTAGTAAAAACTGCAGTTGGGTATAAACAACAGGCATAAGTAAAAAACTTATTCCGTTGCGAGTACGACGAGAAAACATCCAGTAAGGCATCTACAGTAGTTGCATGATCATCTGCTGTTGAGGGATCACGTAAAAAAGGAATTGATGCGCCGTATTTTTCACTTACCATCGCTATCTCTTCATCATCGGTGGAAACCATTATCTCGTCAAACAATCCTGATGCTAAAGCTGATTCAATGGAATATGCGATGATAGGTTTGCCCAAAAAAGGGCGGATGTTTTTTTTAGGGATCCGCTTACTTCCTCCACGGGCAGTAATGATAGCTACCTTTTTCTCCATTACCTGGCAAATTCTATTACCGAGTCAATGACAAACCGGACCTCTTCATCGGTGAGTGTCGGATACATCGGAATGCTGAGGCATTGCTCATAAAAAGCCTCTGCATGGGGCATACTGCCGGTTTTGTAACCCAGATCCTGATAATAGGGTAATGTATGTACCGGAATATAATGTACCTGGGAATTAATCCCTTTTTCCCTTAACCGGTCATACAACTCTTTCCGGTTGTTTACCTTGATGACATATAAATGATAAGCATGATTGACATCCGGTCCCGGTTTGATGGTCTGTATCCGGCCTTCAAATGCTTTATCATATAAGGCTGCAATTTCCTGCCTGCGAAGCACACCTTCCCGTGCACGTTTTAATTGAGATATACCTAATGAAGCATTGATATCTGTCATCCGGTAATTATATCCAAGCATTTGCATCTCATAGTACCATCCGCCATCATTTTTTCTCATTAAATCAGGCTGTTTGGTGACACCATGTGTGCGGATCATGATGAGTTTCTGATACAGATCTTTATCATTGGTGGTGATCATCCCTCCTTCTCCCGTTGTAATGTGCTTTACCGGATGAAAGGAAAAAATAGATAATTCGGCATATATTCCGTTCCCGCAATATTGTTTTTTCCCCGAAGAGTCGATGAAATAACCTCCCGGGGCATGGCAGGCATCTTCAATGATCCATAGTCCGTATTGGTCGGCCAGTTTACGTAGTTCTTCCATATTTAAAGGATAGCCTGTAAAGTCAACGGGAATAATTCCCTGATATGTCCCTTTTGGAGAAGATTCGAGGATTTTTCTGATGGATTCGATAGATATTAATCCTGTATCAGGATTAATATCGGCAAAAGTCACCTGACCATTGCAATACCTGACACAGTTGGCCGATGCTGAAAAAGTCATCGGTGTGGTGATCACATGTGACGAGTCATTGACATTTAAAGCGATGCAACTTAAGTGCAAAGCAGCAGTTCCATTGGACACGGCTACAGCATATTTTACCCCGATATATTCGGCAAATCGCTTTTCGAATTCTTCGACAACAGGTCCCTGGGTCAGGAAATCGGAAGTTAATGTCTTTGCTACAGCTTGGATATCTTCCGGTGTAATATTGTGCCGGCCGTAAGGAATGATTTTGTGTTTCATGATAATTGAAAATCTGGGTCCACATGTTCTTTGATTAACCGCCTTAAAGAGTCAACGGTTTCCCATTCGGTGTTGTCTCCGGAATTATACGAAAATCCATGTTTAACAGGTTTTGCGTTAAAGGCTTTAGTGAAGTCCTCTAATTTCCAGGTGGGAATTGCCGGTATGATGGTATAATATTTTCCCAGGTCATAGGTATAGAATGAATCTGAGGAAGAGATCATTTCTTCGTGTATTTTCTCACCGGGCCGAAGACCTACGATTTCCTGCTTGCATGAAGGACCAATGGCTGTTGCCAGATCAGTAATGCGGTATGAAGGAATTTTGGGTACCAATATCTCTCCTCCCCATGTATGTTCGAGAGCATGCATGACCATATCTACTCCTCCCTGTAAGGAAATATTGAATCTGGTCATATTGGGATCGGTAATAGGAAGAATTCCGTCCTTACACCGTGACAGGAAAAAAGGAATAACAGAACCGTTGGATCCCATCACATTACCATAGCGGACCACGGAAAAGCGAATCTGACGAGTTCCCTTTATACTATTGGCAGCGACAAATAATTTGTCGGATGTTAGTTTGGTAGCGCCATACAGGTTGATCGGCGCACATGCTTTATCGGTAGAAAGTGCAACAACCCTCTGTACATTCGTTTCCAGACAGGCTTCCACTACATTTTGCGCTCCGTTTACATTTGTCTTGATACATTCATCCGGGTTATATTCAGCAATATGTACATGCTTCATGGCAGCGGCATGAATAACATAATCAATCCCGTTCAGGGCACGTACCACCCTGCTTTTATCCCTAACATCCCCAATAAAGAAACGGATCTGGGGATATCGGGACGAAGGATATTTTTGCGCCATTTGAAATTGCTTTTGTTCATCCCTGGAAAAAATAACCAATCTTTTTACCTCAGGATAATTTGTCAGAATATGTTGAGTCAGTGCCTGTCCCAGAGATCCTGATCCCCCTGTTATCAATACTGTTTTACCGTTTAACATCAAACCATTTTTTAAGCACTTAGTGCTATTTATTATATTTCTTATGTCGTAATAATGGAACCTATTACATTCATAAAATGCATCATTAAATTATTTGCATTACTTAATAGTATCCTTACCAATCACAAAGTTAATAATATTAAAGATAGATTGCTCAGGATGAATTACAAATTACGGATTACGAATGAGAAAAGATGGAAAAAGTAAATGAAAAATATTCCATAAATAACTGGTTGAACCCATTTTATAAGCTTTTTAGCTTTATGAACTTTCTAACTTCTTCAAAAGAAAAAGACGTTTTTGTCGCGGAACCGTAATGAAAAGTGTCATAATGCTGTATCTTGTTAAATGATGGAATAAATTCCTTGATTGATTGGTCGTTTAAATGTATATTTGTCAAAACAGAATTCTAATCCGGATTAAATGATTAACACATCATGCTTAATCAAACATTTCTTGAAAAGATTTGTTATATGTTATAAGGTTGAAGCTGGCGGAACCGAAAAGCCTTAACAGAGTAGGAAAATCTAATTCAGGATTTTATGAAAAATATTGCTAAAGTAAGTTTATTGGTAGTGACTTTATTGATCGGCTCAAATTCTTTCGCACAGGATTTTAAATTCGGCTTCAAATTCGGGCCTAATTTTTCGAACCTAAAAGGTGACAATACAGGTGATCTTAATGCAAAAGTCGGTTTTCAGGCTGGGGCAACCGTTGATTACAACGTTAAAAATAACTGGTTTTGCCTTTCGGGGCTTGAGTACACTATAAAAGGAGCAAAAGATGGTGATTTTAAAGCGAATCCTATGTATATCCAGATGCCGGTGCATGCTGCGTATAAATTTCAGAAAAAGGATGGTTACATCAGGCTAGTTCCCAGGGCCGGTCTTCATTTGGGTGTCGGTGTTGGGGGTAAGCTCAAGAACGGAGTCGAAACGGATTTTTTTGACGATAATGCCTATAAAAGATTTGATTTTGGTTTCGGAGTCGGTTTTGATTTTGAAATCAAGAACTGTGTCGCTTCCATCGGATACGACCGGAGTCTGGTCAATATTTCAGATGTTAGTGGTGTGAAACAATACAACAGTAATTGTTATCTAACAATCGGGTATAAGTTTAAGTACTATTGATATCATTTTTAGGTGTAAAGTAATTATTATCCACATTCCGGAATCCCGGAATGTGGATTTTTCATTTTGGAAATATTCGATTCCCGAAGGTTGGTATTATACACATGTGTTCAATGGCTGAACCATTAAAAACAACCATTTTGTAAAAGCTTGAAAATAAGAAATTTCAAACAATTAATGTTATCTTTAATAAACGTAATTAATTTGATCAATGTAACTTAAGAAAATAATAAATAGCACTGAGTGCTTAATGTCATTTTTAATGTACATTTGTTTTTTACATAAAAGCAAGCTTTAAGATGTTTTATAACGGGAATAAAGGTACATTAAAATATTTACTTCTGTTTGGTTTACTTTTGTGTCTGTCCTGTAAAAACATTAACCGGCAGGAAGAGAAAAAAGTGAAGGATCTGGAAATAAATACGGAGGAAACCGACAAGGAAGAAGCAGGTCCGTTTGTTATCAGGAAAATTTCCGATGTGCAGTATGTTACACCGGAAAACGACACCCTTCTTTTCCGGAAACCTTTTTTCCAGGCATTCGAAGGGATGGTGGAAGGGAAAAATGTACAGGCATACCTGCGTTACTCTAATCCGGTAAGTGACCTGTCTTATTATTTGTCAGGAATGATGTACGTTGAAGGAGGAGATGGATTCATCTATTTTGGTTTTTCAAAAATAGATGATGAAACCTGGGAAAATGATTACAATGAAGGAAGCGAATATATCTTTGCCTATGAAGAGCCGGATATCCTTAAAGTGATCAAATCCAGCGGCGAGGAATACCTGTTGAAAACAAGCGCTGTCAGGTATGAGGCATACGACCGGTTGTCCTATTCCATGGAGTATTGCCGTTCAGAAAACGATACCGCATATATTGCGCTTTGGGAATATGATTACCTGGCTTATCCCACGCAATACCCTGAAAAATACAAGGCATTTTTCAATACCCTTCCTTTTTCCAGAATAGATGCGTCTTACCAACTATCCGGTCTAAAAGATTGGAGACATTATATAAAACAGGAGATCAGGAAAAGCGAAGAAGATTGTTTCAGTATGAACGACCAGACATACTATTATCCCTGTTATCTGGATGAAAATATATATGTTGTCATAGAATTAGGACATTCCTATATGGGAGGTGCCCATGGAATGTACGGTACTACCTATCACAATTTCGATGTGAAAACCGGGAAACTGTTATCTGTAGAAGATATCGTCCGTGTGGACGATCACGGGTTCATCAAATATTTTATCGGACGGTTGAAAGAAAAATACCTTTCCGAGGATGGTGATCCTCCGTTTTTGTATGAACCTGAAACAGTGGCAGACCAATTCTTTTTACTTCCTACGGGAATCACCTTTACCTATTTTCCTTATGAATTAATGGGATATGCTTTAGGGGAACCCAGCCTTTTCTTATCTTATGAAGAATTGGAACCTTATCTGGTGAAAAGAAATAATTAAAAATCCTCAGAAAGGTCTCAAAGAAGATGATATATGAGCATTTTCATTATGTTCATTTTGTATGGAAGAAACATTCATGATTTTTGGTGGTATAATTAGGAAATTTAAGCTTACCGTATCTCCCGGTCTTATTTTTCTTATCTAGGATAAAAAGGTTTTTCATTACAATTAATTACATCTAAAATGATAAAACTACAGATTTTTATTTTGATAGGTATAACACTTATTATGAGCTGTTCACCTAAAGATAATAAACAATTGAACGTATCTGATATGGATACTATTTTTTTAACTGAGCCTAATAGCGGATTTATGTTTCCCTTATCAGGCTTTACGTATAAAGCCATTGATATACGATATGTTGCCAATCGTTACAGATTTACTAAATCTATTTTTTACTCAAAAGATGGTAAAAAAGAAAGTAAGAACTCATTTGAACTGATCGCTTTTTCTGATGACCGAGCTCCAGCATTAGACAAGTTAATAACATCTCTTACCGCGGCAAAATCATGGAATTATTATATTAATGATCAATTCTTAATCTGGTACTCTCGTGTTCTTGTTTCTGTATTATTACCTGATGCAATTGAAAAAGTAGAATATATAGAAACAGATCCAAATCCGGTTGGCTCGGTTTACATTTATAATACTCCGACTATAGAACAAAAAGAGGATACAGTTGGTGCAGTTCATATATATACACGAGATATATTTCGAAGAACTACCCATGAAAAGTCAACACTTTACTTATTGAATGATATTGTGATTACCAAAAAAATATTTGATGCCATTAATCCTATATACATCCGTTCATTACGACGTGTTACCGGTAAAACAGAATTGTTAGAATATGGGAATAAAAATTTAGAAGAAGTAGTGGTCATATCGACTTTTGAACATAAGGAAATCATTGCTCCCGACATGATATTGGCTGATGATAGTGGATTTTCTGTTTTGTTGGTAGATGGAATAGAACTATCTCCTCTTATGGACTTAGCACTCAATAGGTATTTTTTTAAGGAAATACAAAAAATTTCTTTAGAGGATGATACATCCAGTCCTTTTAAGCAAAAATATCCTGAGAAAAAAATAATTACTATGATAACTCTTGAATAAATAATTATCAATAAAAATAATTCCCAGGGATTGAAGAAATGGGACAAATGCTCTATGTTGGAAAAGGAGTTTATACCTTATAATACCAATAATGGATTAACAATTTGTTCCTAAATATTATATTAACAGGATTTTAATAAAGTATATGACCGTCCATAAAGGATTATTATTAAAATGCAAATCCAGCATTCTGATCAACTTATAGTTGAACCGTTATTTGGGGCTTTTCGGATAACCCCGTTGATAATAGACAAATTTTTTTCACATTAATGAAACTTTATTGATCTTCTTTCGTAAACAACAGTGATACTTACATATACAATGAATATTGTATTTATGGATTTTAAAATGGAACTTTATCTACTTGTTTATCAAATATTTAAATAAAAAACACTAAAACACACAGAATCAATATACTATAATAACGCTAAAAGAATATGAAACCTAATGATTGTTGTCAACAGACGGATATATCCATGTTGAATATTGATAATTCTAAAAGTGGGAATATACCGGACAACCCAAAATATGAAGAATTAAGTAAAATACAGGTTCGAAAAATACAGGACAGGATCGAAAAAGGAAGATATTTATTATTTGTAGGAAGCATTTTGATCATTGTTATATCATGTATCTTTTTTCTGGTTCCTATCAGCTTATTACCATCAGGAGAAACTTTTTTATTGCAGGATATAGATCCGGCACAAACAATTTCCGAATCCATCGGGTCTGTGCCTACTATGGTTTTTTTAATGCTATCTGGAGGATTATTCCCTATTGCTATCCTGAGACATATGCGAATTTTCAAACTTAAAAAAGACCTGGTTGAAAAAAAATCCATCATATTCGATGCCAAGGTTAACCATATTCGTGAAAGGAAAGGCTACGAAGAAAAAAAATGTAATGTATACCTGGACAAAAACTGCGTTAAACTTAAAAAACTGAGCTACCCGGTTGGTGAGTTTACCAATGTGAAAGAAGGCGATCTTGTTACAATTACATTGACCAGTAATGCACAGTTTATCCTTTCTGCAAGAAAAGCCCGTAAAAAAAGATATGAACAAATGTCCTCAGAAGAAAATGATCAACAACAGGTAAGCCCTGACACTCTTTTGAGCAGACAAATAGTACAATGAGATTTTATAAGGTCACTCCTGTTTTGAATATGGCTATTTCACGGTAACCTTTCTTTTCGTTGTTTACCGGTTCTCCACTTGCTATACGAACGATATAGCTGATGAAACGCTCGTTTACTTCTGCAATGGTTTCGTTTTCGACAATGCTGCCTGCATTAAAGTCGATCCATCCCGGTTTCTTCTCATAAAGCGGTGTATTCGTTGAAATCTTCAAGGTAGGAACATAGGTTCCGAATGGCGTTCCGCGTCCTGTAGTAAACAATACCATATGACATCCGCTGGAAGCCAGGGCTGTAGCTGCTACCAGATCATTCCCCGGTGCGCTGAGTAAATTCAACCCTTTTGTCTTGATTCGTTCACCATAAGGTAATACATCTTTTACCCATGACTTGCCACATTTTTGGGTACAACCCAGCGATTTCTCTTCTAACGTGGAAATACCCCCTGCTTTATTTCCCGGAGAGGGATTTTCATACACAGGCTGGTTGTTTTTCATAAAGTAATCTTTGAAATCATTGATCAGAAATACGGTTTTATCAAAGATATCTTTATTGATGCAGCGGTTCATCAAAATCGTTTCTGCGCCGAACATTTCAGGCACTTCTGTTAACACAGTACTTCCACCTTGCGCAATAAGGAAATCCGAGAAAACACCTAATAACGGGTTAGCGGTAATTCCTGAAAATCCATCGGAGCCGCCGCATTTTAACCCGATTTTTAATTCGGAAACAGGAATATCTTCACGAACATCCTGTGATGCTACGTCATATATTTCCCGGAGAAGTTGCATGCCTGTTTCATATTCATCTTCCACTTTTTGTGTTTCCATGAATTTCACCCGCGATTCGTCAATGTCACCTAATAATTCACGGAATGCATCGATCTGGTTGTTCTCGCAACCTAACCCGACGACCAATACTCCTCCTGAATTCGGGTGAAATACCATGTCGCGAAGTATTTTACGCGTATTTTCATGGTCATCACCCAATTGAGAACAACCATAATTATGCGGGTAAGCGACGATGGCATCAATATTTTTCAATACTGTTTCCTGCCGGAGTTCCTCTGCCAACCGGTTTACCGTACCATTGACGCAGCCAACGGTCGGAATGATCCAGATCTCATTACGGACGCCAACTTCTCCGTTTGCACGTTTATACCCTTTGAATGTTAAATGACGGTTGGGTATTTCTATGTCTGTATTGTGAGGTGTATACCTGTAATCAAGCAAACCATCAAGGTTGGTTTTGATGTTTTTCTCGTTGACCCAATCGCCTTGTCTGATGTCCTTACAGGCATGTCCGATCGGATAACCGTATTTGATGACGTTTTCTTCCGCTGCAATATCTGTCAAAGCAAATTTATGTCCCATCGGAATATCCATATTTAACACAATACTCATATGATCGATGGTCACCTTTTCGCCCTTGTGTAAATCAATAATGGCTACGACTACATTATCTGCCGGATTTATTTTCAGGTATTTCATTTTTCAGGCTTGCAATATCATTTTCACAGTCTCCGACATTCCTTTTTCCCGGATGGACAATAAATATTCCTTTAATTTTCCGGTGAAGCCCGGAATGTTGTTCAGATCTTCTCCCCAGATAAATTCGGCGCCCAATACGCCTTGGGCCACTTTTGAAATATCGTTCGATTTCCAGAGACTGGTCAGTAAATCAAGGATCGCCTTGTCATCGTTTGGATTGATCTCGTCATTACCCCGTTTCCCACCTTTGTAGTAGGTAATAATCCCCGCCAGTCCTAAAACTAATCCTGAAGGAAGTTCGCCTTTACGATCCCGGTAGATCTTTAATCCCGGTAGATCCCGGGTTTTAAACTTTGGAAACGAGTTCAGCATGATGCTGGTTACAAAATGCTTAACAAACGGATTACGGAACCTGTCGAGTACATCTTCGGCAAATTGCTCTAATTCGGTTTTTGGCAGGTCCAGCGTTGTCATCAATTCATCAAACATCACTTTCCGGACATATTTTCCGGTTACTTCGTCTTCTACGCATTCTCGGACCGTATTTAACCCTGACAGATAACCCACAGGAGACAACACAGTATGCGGACCATTCAGAAGAGTCACTTTCCGATCATGATAGGGTTTTTCACTGGGGACGAACAATACGTTCAATCCTGCTTTTGAAGCAGGGAATTCTTTCTCAACAGATTCGGGAGCTTCAATCACCCATAAGTGGAATATCTCGGCTTTTACCACCAGTTTGTCTTCGATCTGTATCTTATCCGTAATTTCTTTGATGGTATCTTTCGGATATCCCGGGACGATCCGGTCAACCAGAGTGCTATACACACCACAGGATTCATCAAACCATTGTTTAAAATCTTCACCAAGTTGCCACCATTCAATGTACTGATGGATGCATTTTTTTAGTTCTGTTCCGTTGTGAAAAATCAGTTCGCAGGGAAAAATGATCCAACCTTTATCCATAGCGCCATTAAATGCCTTGAAACGATGGTAAAGCAGTTGGGTTAATTTTCCCGGATATGAGTTGGCCGGTTGATCATCTGATCTACAGGTCGGATCAAAAGTTATTCCGGCTTCGGTCGTATTGGAAATCACAAAACGTATTTCAGGGTTTTCAGCCAGCTTCATGTATTCATCAAATTGCGCGTATGGATTCAATCCACGTGTTACCACATCGATCATCTCAATACTGTCAATTGCTTTTCCCCTGTCGATTCCCTGTAGATTTACATGATACAACCCATCCTGTTCGTTCAGGGTGCGGACCATTCCATCCGGAAGAGGCTGTACTACTACAACTCCTGTATTAAAATCTACCTTATGGTTCATATGATACACCATCCAATCCACAAATGCACGTAAAAAGTTACCTTCACCAAACTGGATGATCCGCTCCGGATAAAGTTTTGCCTTTTTCGCTGTTTTTCTATTGAGTTTTTCCATTTGTCCGGTCTTTTATTCAAATATATTGGGTTTAAATTTTGTTGAATTCTGAAAGTTCGAAGATATCTATTTATTATACGAATCAAGAGTTAAAAGTGAAATAAATGAAAGCGGCTGCTATCTTATCAAAACACGTGTACATATAATCCATTTGAAAACCTTACTTCCCGGGCATTTTGAATTCGGGTTTTTTCTTATAAAAAGCTTCATCAAATTTTTCGTTTTTATTTGGTTCACAAGAGATGTTTATTTGATATTCTTTGTTGTTTTATCCGTTTTAACCGGACCGGATTTGTATGTATGGATATCGAATGATTCGGATGTACATTTGGCGGTCCATATTAACACCTGTACCCATAGTTTTTTCCGATATCATTTGATGATACTATCAGATAATTTAAATTTTATAAAACATTGATCACAGATGTTTTAAGCACTATGTGCTATTTATTGTTTTCTTAAGTCGCATTGATCAAGTTGGTTGCGATTATTAAATATGACATTAATTTATTGGTATTACTTGATATTGTAAAACAAGCAGAATTTATTATCGCATATTTTTGTACATGCTGTACAAATTAAGATTAAAATCCCATCATTGAATATCACAATTATCCCAAAAACCTGTAATTTTATCCCAATATCACAAGTAATTCTTAATCAGAAAGTTTTGTGTTTGATTGTCACGGAATGAGATTTATTTTATCATCAGTTACAGTTGAAGTCCTGATCGTAATCATCAGGGATGAATGACTATATCAATCTTTGGGATAACACTTTAAAGCACTCAGACAATCGATTTAACCTTAAGTTAAATGATTGATATGATGGCAATAAAGGAAACCAGGAAGAAAGATACTCTTCTGCAAAAGAATGTATATCTCTGACTTCAGAATATTACTGACAATGACCTGCAAACAAGTAGATTGTCATTATTTCCTGGTCAATAAAAGATGAGGCATTGTTGTTACTATACCTCTGACAGTAATACTTCAACCCGGAATTGTATAAATCGCAGATAAGTAATTGTTCAAAATAATATCATACATATATGGAATCATTTTTTAACCTTCTTTTTCTTGATAAAAAGAAGCAAAAATCAAGGCTTGCCTCCTCAGCGACCAGCCACTACACGCTACGGGACGCCGGAAGAACTC
>JAISOY010000096.1 GCA_031275285.1 Bacteroidales bacterium
AATTGTGGGATCCTGAAGCCGGGCAGAATGGCCTGGGTTATCCCCTTAACAGAAGATTCAATGTCGGTTTACAATTATCATTCTAATCACTTATAAAATTATAGACATGAAAATAATAAGAATGTTATTAATTATAATAACAATATATTTTACCTCATGTAGAGAATATCTGGATGTTGTTCCTGATAATACATTAACGCTTGACAATATTTTTGCCGTTAAGGAAGAAGCATGGAATGCCCTGGCAAAAATATACAGTTATATGCCGACAGATCATGAAACACACAGTACCATGTGGACACTGGGAGATGAATATGTTGGCCGTTTGGATATGGAAGAAGTTTCTCAACTCAGGGCCATAAGGATCATGAGAGGATTGCAATCCGTTTCGGATCCACGATTGGGTAGCTGGTCGGGAACAGGAGGTGCAAAAAAATTATATGAAGGCATCAGACAAACGAATATTTTCCTTGAAAATATCGATAGGGTAGCTGATATGAGTGATGCTGAAAAAAAGGAATGGAAAGCACAGGCAAAGTTCCTGAAAGGGTATTATTCCTTCTTGTTGTTACAGAAATATGGGCCTATTGTTCTTATTGATAAAACATTCACTCCTGATGCTTCGACGGATGAATTGTTCGTATACCGTTCCAAAGTAGAAGATTGTTTCGATTTCATTATTAATTTAGTAGATGAAGCTATTCCCGACCTTAAGGAAAGGGCACCGTCCACTTCTTATGGTGAAATAGACAGGGTAGGAGCAAGCGCTATTAAAGCACGGATCCTGCTTTTTAGGGCGAGTCCTTTTTATAATGGAAACGTAGAGTATTTTGGCGATTTTTATGATCATAATGGGGAACCATTTTTTCCAATGACATATGATAAGGAGAAATGGAAAGACGCCATTGATGCTATCGATGTGGCAATCCAATTATGTGAAGACAATGGGAAGGAGTTATATACTTACGAAAAAGAGCCTTATTTGTACGATAGGGAAGATATTGCTGAAAATCCCGAATTATTACAAACGATATATGATCTGAGAATGTTGATCGTTGATCCCTGGAATAAAGAATTATTGTGGGGGAATTCGAATATCAATTACAGTAGTGACGGAGGGATAGCGCAGGCAACCAACATACGTTTGCCTGCCGGATATTTTGAAGGTGGCCAGATAAATGTTACCGGTTATTCGTGGCAATGGCTGGCAGCATCTTACCGGATGGCAGAACGGTATTATACGGAAAACGGATTACCTATCGACCAGGATCTTACTTTCGATATAAACAGAATTCACAATTTTTCGACCACTCCCGGAATAGATGAAACTGATTATTATCTGTACCGGGGTATTATGCAACCCGGTGTGGAAACAGTTAACTTATACCTGCATCGTGAGCCGCGTTTTTATGCTAACCTGGGAATTACAGGAGGTTACTGGCGCGGGCATATTGTAAGGATTAATACCCTGATGTACGCAGATTCGGATGGTGGAATGACCAGTACCTCTAATACAGATTACCTCTGCACAGGAATAGGGATACAAAAATTCGTACATCCCGAATCAACTTCAGGTAACTATACAAGACAGATAAGGTTTCCCTATCCTATTATTCGTATGGCCGACCTGTATTTAATGAGAGCGGAGGCCTTGAATGAATACTATGATGCCCCTGACCAGGAAGTATATAATGCGATCAACGCAGTACGCTTAAGAGCAGGTATTCCGAGGGTAGAAGAAGTCTGGAGCAACTCCTCCCTGGCAAAAACAGTGGATAAACACAAAACCAAGGATGGCATGCGTGATATTATTCTTCAGGAAAGAGGAATTGAACTGGCATTTGAAGGAAGCCGGTTCTGGGATATGCTCAGGCATAAAAAAGCTACTTCTGAATTTTCTTCTCCGATCTGGGGATGGAATCATGCAGGTACAACGGCGAGCAGTTTCTTTGTCCTTGATGTTAAACAAGCCCGGAAATTTACCATTACAGACTGCTTGTGGCCCATCGATCTGAATGAAATGAATACCAATGCTAATTTAATACAAAATCCTGGTTGGTAATATTAAAAATATTATAATAACATGAAAACAATCAAATATTTATTTTTGGTGCTTTCTTTTGCGGCGATTTTTTATACATGCAAAGAAGAAAAGCGTTTTGAGATAGGAGCTACAGATAGTGTTCCACCGGGAGTACCGGTTGTACGTAGCGTTAAGCCGCTTTATGGCGGAGCAAGAATATTTTTCACAGTTCCTTCAGATGAAGACCTACTCAGCATCAATGCCGATTTTGTTGCTGCCAATGGTAAACTTTTTACATTTTCCACTTCTTATTTCAAGGATTCATTGGATGTATATGGTCTTGGCGATACAATTGAATATGAATTGCAGCTATATGCTGTAGACAGGTCGGGAAATAAATCCAGTGTGGTGCCGGTGTCTGTTATTCCTTTGGAGCCTTCAATTTCCAGGGTAGCTAAATCATTGATCGTCAAACCCGGATTTAGTTCATTCTATGTTGACTGGTACAATGAATTGGCGCAAACAGTTAATGTATATGTCGATTTTGAATTCACCCAAAATGGGAATCACCGGGACATGATTATTGTATTTTCATCTAATGATACGATCGAACGGAGATTTATCGAAGATCTGGAACTTGGCTCGGATGAACCGGTCAGTGTCACAATACAAGTCGAAGATATCTATGGTAATATTACATCTCCTGTTGATTTCGGCCAATTAACCCTGTATCAGGATGAAAAAATATTAAAAACAGATTGGGTTTTGCCCCAGACCAATGACACGATTGCAGGAATACCTATGTGTTTCGGCAGCGGATTTGACGGACGAATCTATCGTGTAATCGATGATGAAATTGATATGGCCCAGAGCAGTAATTATATGCACACGGCAAGTATGGGACGTACAGGAAGCGAAACTAAGCCTGACGGATCAAAGGGGACCAACACGATTGAAGATCCGGGACCGAATTTACCCTGGAACCTGATCATAGATTTGGGAGATCATTATGAGTTAAGTCGTATAGTTACTCATCAGAGACATTCAGGTGGTGAAACCAGTTTGGATAGAGGACATTACTATAAGGCTGAAAATGTAGGACTTTATAATATGTATTATTTGGATGAAGACCTGAATGAATGGGTATATATATCACAGCATAAGATACCTTTACCTGTGGGACTCAATGATCTGGAAATTGTTAAAATGGGTGATGCAGGAGATATGGCTTATATGTATCCGGATGATCCTCAGTTTAGTAAGCCGGTACGTTGGTTCAGGTATGAAGCGCTTAAATGTTTTGATTCGAACTATACCAGTAACAGTGCCAATTGCCTGTCGGAAATAACACTTTATGGCAGAAAGGCCAATAATTAAATACTTAATTATAAGGAATATGAAACAGATATTTTTTCTAATAATAATGATATTGATATCATTTGCATCATGCGACGGCATACATGATGATATCAAGGATTTTGCCGATTCGGAAACGGTGTATTCGGGGATGTATGATATTGCCGAAGGAAAGATCGGCCTGGAAAGAGTAGAGATCGATTTGTTAAAAGCCGGTCGGATCCCGGCCAGCCAGGTGAATCTGGGAAAAGCAAAGAAAACGATCGTTGAGTATGATAATCAGCAGATTATTATCGATTCAGTTTGCTCCTGGGTAAATATTACAGGTCTTACACAATCAAAAATATATAGATTTAAGATTTTTACAGCAGACGAATTTAACAATAAATCCGTTCCGCAGGAAGTAGCATTGATCCCATATACATCTTCCGATGTGGAAATATTATCTATAGCTTCTCCCAGAATAATTGCATCTCCATGGGCTGCTACATTCACCTATTCAAATTTATCATCAGTACTTTTGGATTATTATAGTTTGTCCTATTCATATACGGATAAGGATAATAATCTGGTTGAAGGGACCAGAGGCAGTGATCCGCAGTTTTCGATAGAAAACCTGAATGCGGGAGAACCGGTTAATGTAAACATAAAATACAAAGTTGTTCCCATTATGGATACGATCCCTATCCTGGATACAGTAATTCTTGAGCGGAATATTTCCCTGACAATGCCTACAGATGAAAGCTATCAGCAGGAACTTCAGAACAGGGGGGTTCAATCCATGACTCTTACACCGCAAGGTATTAAACTTGTATGGCAACCAGTTGATGATTTTACCATGCAGTATACAATGGTGAAGTTTACAGATGCGTCTAATGTAGAACAGAGTATCAGGGTTGAAAATGATGAAACGTCAACTGTAATAGTAGGACTGGGACATGGAATGCCGTTTACATTAACTTCCAACTATAAACCGGAAGGAGTTTCGGATGTTTATATTGATGCTACTCCCAGATTATATAATCCGACAACCATAGATCTGGATCGGATCGGATGGACTTCAACTCAATCACATCCTCGTCCTAGCGACAGTCCATCTCCAACCGCCCATTTGGATGGAGACCTTTCTACTTTCCTTTCGCAGGTTAAACCGGGAAAATCTAATGGAAACATAAGTCCTGGTAATGATCCTGTTTTCTTCATTGTTGACATGCTGGAGGCTCAAGAATTTAATTATTTCAGGATTCGCCATAGGAATACAACCTTAGGATTAAGGGTTTGGGGCCTTTCTATTTACGGAAGTAACGATGGGACGAATTTTTCTGAAATCCAGTTAGATATTGATATTCCAAATGTGACATCTACCAATGATCTGGAGAGCCCTAATATAGAAATACCACTTTCTACTTACAGGTATATCAAGGCAATCTATACCAAGTGGGATACGGTTAATAATAGTGCGGTACAAATGTCTGAATTTTATTTAGGTATAAAATAATAACATTCAGATATTGACTTGGATGAAAAAAGGCGGCGCATACAGATACGTCGCCTTTTTAATCTGATTTTTATTACTTATTTTTACGTTATAAAATTACCTATCTCTCAATTATATTTTATGATGAACTCCAGAAGGCAATTTGTTAAAAATATGGGAATTGGCAGTGCCGGGTTGATCTTATCCGATATCAGTATGGCTTCGGGAATAAAGAATTTTATGGGAGCCAATGATACGATAAATGTTGCTGTCGTGGGTGTGAATGGCCATGGGATCACACATATTAACGCCTATAAGAAGATGGAAAAAGTACGCATTGCTGTAATATGTGATGCGGATTCTGCCGTATTGGATAAAATAGTAAGTAACTTGTCAAATGAAGGAATAAAAGTTAAGGCTTACAAAGATATCCGTAAACTATATGAAGATAAAGATATAGATGCCGTTTCAATTGTTACACCGAACCACTGGCATGCACTGGCTACGGTATGGGCATGTCAGGCCGGAAAACATGTTTGCGTGGAAAAACCGGTTTCGCATAGTATCTGGGAAGGACGAAAAATGGTGGAGGCGGCCAGAAAATACAAACGTCTGGTTCAGGCCGACCTTGATTCCCGTTCCAATATGAATCTAGATGCAGGAATAAAATACATGCAACAGAACCTGGGAAAAGTCTTACTGGTTCGTATCATGAACTATAAGCGCCGTACAAGTATCGGTAAAATAATGGGTCCCGGGAATATTCCGTCTACGGTAGATTATGATTTATGGACTGGCCCATCTCCGGCACAACCTCTTCCCCGGAAAAAACTTCATTATGACTGGCACTGGCAGTGGCTGACAGGAAACAGTGAATTAGGTAATAACGGGCCACACCAACTGGATATCTGTCGATGGGCTTTGGGTAAAAGTACGTTGCCCAGGAGTGCTTTTAGCTTTGGAGGCCGGTATGGTTATAATGATGATGGGGAAACTCCCAATACACAGGTTGCGGTATTTGATTATGATGGCACTCCGGTCATTTATGATTCAAGGGGACTTGGTGAAAAAACAGGGATAGATAATATGGATGGAGCAGTTATTTACAGCGCTGCCGGTAAAAGAATATTCCATCCTTATAAAGGAACTGCCAATTGTGTGGTCTATTTTATTTGTGAAAAAGGAATACTTTCCGGTAATACGGTGTATGATAATGACGGTAATGTGATCAAAACATTCCGGGAGCAAGGTTCTACAGGGCCACAATTCAGCTTTATCAAAGCTTTAAGAAGTAATAAAATTGAAGATTTAAAGACCGATATTCTTGAAGGGCATTTATCTGCGGCAATCAGTCATATGGGAAACATTTCATACCAACTAGGGCAAAAAGAACCAGTCGGCAAAATTAAAGAATTAGTAAAAAGCAACCCATATCTGGAACAGGTATGCAATGAAATGGAAAAGCATCTGCTGGCCAATGATATTGACCTGAATAAAGAAAGCCTGTTCATCGGACCTACTTTATTTATGGATTCAAAAAGTGAACGCTTTACAGGGGTAAACAGTGAGAAGGCCAATATGTTTGTTAAAGATACATACCGGTATCCCTATATTATTCCGGATAAAATTTAATCTCTTTCAAAAAAACTAAAAGATGAAAAAAATATTTGTTGTTCTGTGGTTATTATTATTTTCAGTTTTATCAAATACTTATGCACAATCGTCTGTTCCGGAGGGATTTATTTCATTATTTAATGGGACGACTTTTCACGGATGGAATATTCAGCCTGATAAAGGTGCCTGGCAGGTAATTGATGGTGTCATCCGTTGTATCGGTACCCCTAACACCCCATATTTAATCCTGACAGAAAAGGAATATGAAAATTTCGAATTATATATCGATTTTAAGATGAGTGAAGGGTGTAACAGTGGCCTCTTTTTGCATCAGACGGAAAGGTCGTGGGGAAGGGAATCCCGTAACGGAATGGAAATCCAGATATTCGATAATGCCGGAAGAGGAATAAGTAAAAACTCATGTGGCGCTGTATATGACCAGGTTCCTCCTATTGCTAACCCGGTAAAACCTGCAGGATTATGGAACACATATTATATAATTATGGATTGGCCTTTTCTCAAAATATGGTTAAACGGACAATTGATTCAGGACCTAAACCTTGAAAACTATCCTGATCTGAAATACCGGCTGAGAAAGGGCTATATAGGTTTACAGAATCATGATCATTTTGTTGAATTTAAGAATATTTATATCAAGGAATTGCCTTCATCCGAAAAGCCATGGAGTAATTTATTTGATGGAAAAAATCTCTCCGGGTGGACCAAAACAGGTAATGCGACCTGGAAAATTGAAAACGGGGTTTTAATTGCATCCGGAGGTAGTGGGTACCTGATCAGCAATGACGAATTTGAAAATTATGAATTGCAGATATTTGGAAAGAAATACCAAAATGGAGGGAATAGTTGTATCTTTTATTCATGGCAAAACGAAAAGGATATGGGTTATAGGACGGATTTCAATGAAATGAAATTAGGCTATCAGTTTCCTTTAATTCAGGTCATTAATGAAGGTAATAAGTCTTCAGTACGATATAATGGAGAAGAAATATCGTTCAATACAGGACAGACTACAAATCCCAGAGGAAAAATTGTTCTTTACCATTCGGAGAAGGATGGAGAAATAAAAATTGCTAAAATAAGAATAAAGAACCTGGACACTTTGACTAAAAAATAAACAGTTTTAGAAGTAGTGCATTTAGGCAATAAAATGCTTTAATATTATTGGTATTCTTGTTCATCATCTGAATAACTGACGATCAGAATCAATACACGTAATGCCGGAAGTAACTCAAACGGCTATTAGCGTCATATCGCTGAGTTAGGGTTGGT
Source organism: Bacteroidales bacterium (assembly GCA_031275285.1). Taxonomy (NCBI): domain Bacteria; kingdom Pseudomonadati; phylum Bacteroidota; class Bacteroidia; order Bacteroidales; species Bacteroidales bacterium. Next base: position 7,761 of record JAISOY010000096.1, read on the forward strand.
ATATTAGTTGCAAAAAATTATTTTTTAAATATTTTTTATGATTTCTGATATTATTATCATAATTTACAATGAAACGATCTTTGTGATTAATTGGATGATAATTAGTTGAATATGTCGATTTTTGATATGAGTGACCTTTTATCTCTAATATAAATGCATTACAGCTTTTATGATTAAACTTATTACTTTCATTTGGATATATCCTCTCAACAGAATGTACAAAATTTAAATTAATTTTTTGATGATCTATCCTTAACTTACAGGTCATATCAGAAATTTTTATTTGCGTAAAAATGATCTAGGATACTGTGATCTTTTAAAATATCAGGAACGGTTTTTAAGGGTACGGTAATTTTTATCAAAAAATATTTCAAAAAAGTGAGTATATGTTTTCCATTTGTGTGTATTATAATGGTAAGTGAAACTTTAAAGCAAGAAAGGCCTATGGGGAAATAACAAAAGAGAAGGAAAAGAAAAATCGGATGACACCGCTAAATATCATCCGATCGTGATTTAATGTAAAATTAAACAATTTTTAAAACAATACAAAAGTAGAAAAAAATGATTGGTGAATTATTAAAATTACATCAAATGAAGAATGTTTTCATAAAAAGTTTATGGATGCTTTGTTGTGTTCTTTGTTTCATCTCTTGTAAAGATGACGATGACGTTAAAAGGGAAGAATATGATCCCAATAAACCGGTACTTCTTACATCATTCTCACCCGATTCGGGAAGAATTGCTGAAAAAATATTATTGGATGGGGAAAATTTCGGTGCTGATCCTCAAAAAATAAAAGTATATTTCAACAACAAAAAAGCGCCGGTAATATCATCGACAGGTAAACGAGTGTATGCTATTGTTCCCAAAATGCCGGGCGATACATGTACTGTATCCGTAGTGATAGGTAATGATTCTTTAAGTTATGAGCAGAAATTCCGCTATCAGATATCGGTTTCCGTAAGCACCGTAACCGGAAATGGAACAGCTACATATAAAGAAGGTTCATTGGCAGAGGCTACTCTCTCGCCGACTTATGTTTGTGTGGATAATGAAGATAATATTTTCGTCAGTGTCCGGCAAAATCCTTATGGGATTGTAAAAGTCAGTGAGACTGAAAATTATGTGACCACTTTAATTATGGGTACAGGTAGCGTGATTATCCCCAATGCTCTTTGTGTCGACAAACACACTGAAATAATCACCGTTCCTTCCGAACATTCCCTGACAGGATTTTTCACCTGTGACCCTAAGGAAGCGTGGGCACCAAGAGGGCGCAGTTTCAGGATCGTGGAAACCAATGGTTATCCTATACCGACTAATACATGGAAGCATTCAATGGCAGCCTGTGAGTATGACGGTTATGTGTATACCCGTTTTTGGGAAGGACAGATCATCAAAATCAATCCGAAAACATACGATGCTGAAATCATCTACCAGACGCCCAATGGGACATCGTCCGGCTTGACTTTCCATTCATTACAACCTAAAATGCTGTATTTTACCGGATATTCCGGAGGTATAGCCAATGGTCTTTACAGTTTTGATATTACGGATCCTGGCAATACTTTTAAAAGATTAACAGCATCGGGATCAGGTCACAGAGATGGTGAACTGGCAATATCTTTATTAAATTATCCCTGGCAAATATATTTCGACCCTGACGGGAACCTGTACATTGCAGATTGTAATAATCACTGCATACGAAGGGTTACTACGGATAATATGATGGAAACTGTCGTGGGAATGCCCGGTACATCCGGATGGAAAGACGGCGGGAAAGAAGAGGCCTTGTTTAATCAACCCAGAGGCGTAGGGGTAAGTAATGACGGTACCGTATATGTCGCAGATTGGGGAAATAATCGAATTAGAAAACTGGCCATTGAATAATAGTTTAAATGTTAGATAACATGAAAAAAAATATTATATTAGTATTGTTATTATTCTTTTGTTTTACTCTTTCTGCTCAACAAAGAGAGACATTTGCCATGGAAGGGGTAGTATATGATGAAACAGGAGAAACGTTGACAGGGGTTACTGTTTATATAAAAGATAGAGTAGGTGTCGGAACCACCAGTAATGTGGAAGGAAAATTCAGTATCAGGGCGGCACGGGGAGATCTGATCGTGTTCTCTTTTGTCGGATATAATAATGTTGAATATCTGGTACTTGACGAAAAGAAGGATCTTCGCATACAATTTACCGATGCAGCGCAGGAATTGGAAGAAGTGGTAGTGGTTGGAATGGGTAGCCAAAGAAAGATCAGTTCGGTAGCTGCTGTTTCAACAATAGATGTTAAGGAATTGCAAACTCCGGTAGCTTCCGTCGCTAACCTGTTGGGAGGCAAGGTGGCCGGTGTTATATCCATGCAGACCAGTGGCGAACCGGGAAAAAATATTGCTGAGTTCTGGGTTCGTGGTATCGGTACTTTTGGATACAACAGCGGTGCATTAGTGCTGATAGACGGACTGGAAGGAGATCTTAATTCAATAGATCCGGCTGATATTGAAAGTTTTTCGATATTGAAAGATGCTTCTGCTACAGCCGTTTATGGAGTTCGTGGCGCCAATGGGGTAGTTTTGATTACTACTAAAAGAGGGGAGGCCGGAAAATTAAGTATCACTGCCCGTGCCAACTTTTCCTTATCGCACCTTCGTCGGCTTCCCGAATATTTAAGGGCTTATGATTATGCCAAGCTGGTGAATGAAGCCATGGAAGTGCGTGGGGATTCTCGTGTATATGGTGATTTGGAAATGGCACTGATCAAAGACAATATGGATCCGGATATGTATCCGGATGTCAGTTGGCAGGACGAAATATTGAACAAGAATTCATTTGAACAAACTTATTATGTGAGCGCCCGTGGTGGCGGGGATGTGGCCAGGTATTTTCTCAGCCTGGGGGCTACTAATGAAACAGCGGCTTATAAACAGGACAAGAGTAGCATATATAGTTCAAATGTCGGGTACAATACCTATAATTATAGGATCAATGTTGACCTGAACGTTACCAAATCCACCAGTCTTTACTTAGGATCGGATGGTTACCTGTCCATCCGGAATGAGCCGGGTATGGCGAATACTGATAATATATGGAAAGCTCAATCCCAACTCAATCCACTTCTTTTTCCCACCAGATATTCCAATGGATTACTTCCTGCAGCTGGTGCTGATGATCTCTCATCTCCATATGTCATGATTAATCATACCGGAAAGTCATCCACGCAGCAGTACAAAGGAAGGGTAACGATTGCGCTTGACCAGGATTTATCCATGTTATTGGATGGGTTAAGTGTTAGAGTGCAGGGAGCTTATGATCTGCACAGCGATTTTTATGAACGCAGGCATATACAACCGGCATTGTATCAGGCATTGTCCAGAAGTCCGAACGACGGAAGCCTGATCATGCAGGAAAAAGTTCAGGCATCTCCTGCAACATACAATAAATCAACCGATCAATACAGAAAATACCATTTTGAAGCAACCCTTAATTACAATAAAGTATTTGGTCAGGATCACAGGGTTACAGGCCTGGTGTTTTATTCGCTCAATGACAGGAAAAAAACAAAGGACGCCGGCAATAGTATGAGTGCGATTCCCATCCGGTACCAGGGAGTTTCAAGCAGATTGACCTACAGTTATAAAGATACCTATATGCTGGATGTTAATTTCGGGATTACCGGATCGGAGAATTTCCAACCCGGCAAGCAGTACGGCTTTTTCCCTTCTATAGCTTTAGGTTGGATTCCAACAGGTTATGACATGGTTAAAAAATCTCTCCCATGGCTTAACTTCTTTAAAATCAGGGGATCCTACGGCGCTGTCGGAAATGACCGTATTACGGATAAACGTTTCCCGTACCTGACAATGGTAAGTAAAGGTGATATAAATATATGGGGTGGTAAACTGATAGAAACAGTTAACGAAACAGTGGTTGGAGCGGATAACCTGAAATGGGAAAAGGCCGTTAAGGCCGATATTGGGATTGAAGGCCGTTTGTTCCGGGATCGTCTTTCTTTTGTTGTAGACATATTCAATGACCAGCGTGACGGTATTTTTCGACAAAGGATACAAATACCTGATTATGTGGGTGTTATTACAATGCCATACGGAAACATAGGTAAAATGCGGAGTTACGGAGCTGACGGAAATATAAGTTACACCCAGGATTTGAACCAGAACATGAGTTTTACCGTCAGGGGTAATTTTACCTATTCAAAAAATATTGTCCAGAACTGGGAACAGTTATATGTGAAATATCCTTATCTGGAGTACAATGATTACCCGAGTGATGCCATACGTGGGTATCAGGCCCTTGGTTTTTTCAAGGATGAGAATGATGTAAAGTATAGTCCGAGCCAGGAAAAACTAGGTTCCGGACAAATGCCGGGCGATATCAAGTACAAGGATGTTAATGGAGACGGCAAGATAGATGAAGATGACCAGGTCCCTTTATCTTATAATACTTATCCCCGTCTGATGTATGGAATGGGGGGTGAATTCCGGTATAAGAACCTTACCATAGGTATTTTGTTTAAAGGTACCGGTAAGACAGATTTTTTTCACGTAGGACAGTCTGTAACACAAAGTGGAACTACATATAAAAATGGTATGGGGTATGTCCCTTTTCATGAAGGAACAACAGGTAATGTTCTTACCAAGGCAAATGATCCTGCCAACAGATGGATTCCCAGGGATTATGCTATCGCAAATGGTATAGATCCTGCTCTTGCAGAAAATCCTAATGCTAAATTCCCCCGGTTACAATATGGGCATAACAGTAATAATTCCCAACTATCCGACTTCTGGAAAAACAATGCCCGCTACTTAAGGTTACAGGAAGTCACCATCAATTATAACCTGAGGGCTGATTTTTTACGTAAAATAAGGATACAGTCTGTTGACCTTCAACTGGTAGGTAGTAACTTATATGTTTGGGATAAAGTAAAAATATTTGATCCGGAACAAGCCCAGTTTAACGGACGTGTTTATCCTATCCCTGCTGTTTATACCTTGCAGTTATATATCAATATATAATAAAATAGTAGTATGAAAAATTGTATAAAAACGCTCATTATATTTTCTTTTTTCCTGGGATTATTTGGATCCTGTAAGGATTTTTTGAATGTAGACGATTACTTTGATGATGAATTGAAACTGGATTCGATTTTTCAGAGGAAACGATATATCGAAGCATATATGTGGGGCGCCTTAACATCGTTCACAGATGAGGGGCAGATATTCAGTACCGGAAGCCAGGATACGCCCGGACCACTTGCCACAGATGAGGCTTTTTCTATGTTTAATATTACCAGTGCAGGAAGTTATAACGGATTAAGATATGTATTGGGATATGTATCTCCCAGTAACCTTAGTCCTTTTTCTTCAAAATGGAGTAATTCCTATAAGGCGATTCGTAAATGTAATACGATATTAGCCCGAATGGAAGAAGCCACTGATATGACCAATACCGACAGGTTGAATATTCTGGGGTATACTTATTTTATCCGGGCATATGCTTATTATCGTATTCTGGTGGACTTTGGCCCTCCTATAATATTAGACGACGATATTGTTGAGACCAATGAAAAAATTGAATATTATGACCGGGCTCGCAGTACTTATGATGAAGCTGTAGAATATATCTGCGGAGAATTTGAAAAAGCGGCTGCATTAATGCCGGCAACCGTTCCGTTGGTGGACTTCGGAAAGCCGACCAAAGGAGCTGCCTATGCCCTGGTTGCCCGATTAAGGTTACAACATGCCAGTCCTCTTTTTAATGGCGGACAAGCAGCCCGTACCTATTTCAGTAAATGGATACGTAAGACGGATGGGGTGCATTATGTAATACAATCCCCGGATGAAACCCGTTGGGCGTTGGCCGCCGCTGCCGCCAAACGGGTAATGGATATACAACTGGCAGGATCGCCTCAGTATAGATTATATACCGTTGATTCGGACGATAATACACCGACGTTACCTGCGAATGTTACTTCTGATCCGAATTATTATCAGAATTATCCCGTTGGAGCTGCCGGAATAGACCATTACAAATCTTATTCGGAAATGTTCAATGGTGAATGTGTGGCTACGATCAATCCTGAATTTATATGGGCGCGGAAATCTGAAGCAGTCAAATCCTATACAAGGGCATCATTTCCGCTTAATAACGGAGGCTGGAATGGCATGGGAGTAACACAGAAGGTAGTAGACGCTTTCTATATGGCAGATGGCAACACCATTGATAACCCAAGTACGGATTATCCTTATTCCGAAACAGGATTTACCTCAACCATCAGGGAATTTTCAGGATATCGGCTGCTGGCTGATGTAAACAATATGTATGTTAACCGGGAAATGCGTTTTTATGCTTCCATTGGATTTAGCGGATGTTACTGGCCCTGTACTTCTGCAACATCTGCCGGAGACTTTAACCTTACCGTAACTTACTATTACGATTCACCTAACGGTAAGTCTAATTCGGCAGCTGTAGTGAATCACACCCCGACGGGATATGTGATCAAAAAGTACATTCATCCTTCTGATGCCTTTCAAGGAACCAATAGTACAAGGACGGATAAGGTATTTCCGATCATTCGTTATGCGGAAATACTGCTCTCGTATGCGGAAGCCTTAAATAATATCAATGGAAGCCATACTGTGGAAATGGGAGGTCAGTCACAGACATTTACACGGGATGTCGCTGAAATAAAAAAAGCATTTGATCAGGTACGTTACCGGGCCGGATTGCCGGGATTGACCGATGCCGAACTGGCTGATCCGAAACAGATTCAGAGTTTGATAGAAAAGGAACGCATGATCGAATTCCTGTTCGAAAACAGAAGATATTATGATGTCCGCCGATGGGGTATATATGAAGATGTTGAAAAAGTAACCATAACCGGTATGAATGTAGATGCATCTAAAGACGGCTTTTATCAAAGAGTAGTTCCTAATACTTCCCGTATCGGAAGCAGGGTGGTCAACAAGAAAATGGTTTTTTTACCTGTTTCCAGGGACGAGATCAGGCGTTTACCTTCTTTTGACCAGAATCCGGGATGGGAGTAATCTTATATAAAGTAATATAACGGAATGTTCATGGGTCAGGTACATACCATACAATGAACCGGCAAATGGACATTCTATCCGATCACAAAATAATTTATACAGATGAAATATATACATATTTTGATATTCATGTGTCTTCTGTCGGGAATAACGGCCTGTAATGAAGATAAAGTTTTTGAGAACGAACAATACAAGACGGTTTTTGCTCTTGTCAGCAATGATGATTATAACATATTTCAGGTAGTCCATGATCTGGATCAACCGGAATCCGTTGGATATGTTTCTGCTTCATGCGGAGGGACCAAATCATCGGAAAAAGATATTGAGATTTCCCTGGTACAGGATATGGAGGCGTTCGATGATTACAACACATCCAATTACGATGTGGATGTATCCAGTTATGCCAGACTGTTGCCTGAGAATAGATACGATATAGATTCCTATAACCTGACTATTCCGGCCGGCGAAAGGAACGGCAGGATGACCATCCGGATAAGGCCGGATGGCTTGTCCCCCGATTCTATCTACTTTATTCCGGTCAAGATCGATACCTATTCTGCTTACGAAGTGAATCCGGATAAAAGCAATGTTCTGTACCGTGTGTTGATTAAAAATCAATATGCTACACAGGAATCCCCCACAAATTACACAATGCGGGCTTACCGTGGTACGATGCAGATCCCGGGTCAGAAAACGATGCATCCCATTAGTCGGAATAAAGTGAGGATCATGGCTGATAATATCACTTTTCAGGCAGATATTGATGATATCAATACGAATGGTATTATTCTGGAGATAACAGAAGAAAATAAGGTGCTTATATCCCCTGTTAAGGATCTGAATGTAACACAGGTTGATGGAGATCCGGACTTTCCGAATATCTTTAGAATAGAAAACACCGGTTATAAAAAGTACAAAACTTTTTTGTTGCGGTATAATTATGTGGATAAAAACGGAGTTACCCAACAGATGAAAGAAGAATTGAGACTTGAATTTACCGAATAAATGACATACGATTCTGTTTCATGAATAACAATGAGACAGAATCGTATCTTATCTGAACAATAATGATGAATCATATAATAAAGAATATAAATATGAGAATAATACATGTAAGTAATTGGATCTGTATGATTTTTCTCTGCTTTTTTGCATTGGCATGTAATGATGTGAAAGAGAATGATCTGGAAAAAGTGATTTATGTGAATTCATCTTCCGTTAAATTGTTTTTCGGAGATGAAATTCAAATCAAGGCGAGCCCTGTTGGTGAAAATTTCGAATGGACAACAGAAGATCCGGAGATTGCAACAGTGACCGGAACCGGAATCGGTTTGGTGAAGGCTGTGGGTATTGGAGAAACAAATATCATTGTTTCATTAGGTGCTGACCGGACATTAATTCCTGTAACAGTTTCTGTTCCTGTAGTAGATAGCGTTGGTATGAAATCAGGAAAAGAACGGATCCAGTTTGATGTTAAGGTATTGTCCGACAGAATAAAAACCATACGGGTTACCCTGAAAAACACTGATCGGTCGGTCGATATCGATGTAAACTACCAAACAGGTATTTTTACCGGTTATTTTGAAAATTTATCGGAAAGTAACCATACTTTCCTGATCACTTCCTTTGATAAGTTTGATAATGAATCGGTTCCTATGGAAATTGTCGGATATGCATATGGAAGCATTTATGAAAAGTCCATTCAGGACAGAATTAAAGCCTCTATTACCGAACTGGGTAACGGGTTTGTGATCAATCCAACGAATCTTAGTGGTATTACGATTCTTGAAGTATCTTATATCGATCGTAACGATACACAAGTAACGGTAGAATCTCCGGGTGTAGCGGCAACTACATTTTTGGGTTTTAAGAAAGACTTGAAAATTACCACCTCGTCATTACCGGATCCGTTGTCATTAGATGTTTTTGAAATAGAAACCACCGCACAAAGCGGGGATTTTGCCAGTAAAAAGGGCATTTTGTCAGCAGTAGCTCCCTGCGAAATATATGCTGGGGATTTTGATTTGGGTGGTGAAAACGTAGGTTATCACGATACGAACACCTCTACTGTTTCACAGCTGTTATACAGGCGGGGATTTGGAGATTATCAAAGCGACTGGGTAAATATACAGAATAATGCACATCAAAATGTGGGTGGCATTGCGAAAGACGAGTGGTTGAGTTATACTGTAACAGTTAAGGATGCAGGAACTTATGAATTCGATGTGAAAATGTCAACAAGTGGCGTAAGTAAATACAAATTGATCATAGACGGTGTCGAGACTCAGGAATATGCATATACCAATAACGGAGCATATCATGATTATGCTTATCATTATGAAAAGTATAATTTAGCGCCGCCAACGATATCTTTGACAGCAGGTGAACATCAGATCAAATATCTTACTACCGCTACTGGTCTTAACCTGATGGCTTTTAAATTTACTTATAAAGAATAATATTTCAGTGTTATAGAATGAAGCAATCCGGCTTTCACTAAATGGATGCCGGATTGTTTATCTTAAAAATATAAACGGTGGATGCCTAATAAAATGGTTTAATCAATGGGTGCCGATAACAGTTATGATTTTATCAAAATTGCTTTCTGTGGTAACTTAGCGGTCGGAGTCGGAAGAATCGGGTGTTCAAATGGGCAAGTTGTTTCAAGTAACGTTGAGACTCCTTCTGATCGGACAATCACTTGAAAACGGCAGTTGTCCTGTTAAGTTCTCTGATTTTACCAGTGATGATTGGATAATAGGAACAACATGGCCGATTAGATTATTGATATAGAAAATGTTTTTGCGTGAAACATATTGTGTTTTCTGATGATTAGTGTAATTTTTTATTTGATAGCTGAATAATCAAAAACGATATTGGAAATGAATAATTTATTTAAGTATTTTGTAGTAATTGGGGCGCTTATTCTTGCCTTTTCATGTAATGAAACATCCGATGATGATCCTCCCTTTTTGGATCTATCATCGAAAGAATTGATTTTTTGGCCGGAAGCCAATCAAAAAAATATTACCGTAAGCGCCAACAGGGAATTTACTGCCGAATCTTCATCACTCTGGTGTACGGCTGATGTTATATCTTCTTCACGAGACAACCTCAAAATATCTGTTACTACAAATGAAACAGTGGGAGAGGAGCGGACTGCTGAAATTACCATCACTTGTGACGGTATCAGCGATATATTGACCGTAAAGCAGCTGGCTGTTGAACCGTCTCTTTCAGTTAAAGAAACAACTGTTGTCATTAATGAAAAGGAATCTTTGGATTTTAGTTTAGAAATAACAACAAACATTCCTATTGTTTTTGAACTTCCCGAATGGATACAGGAAGGAGACAATAACGAGCCGGTAACAGGTGGGAAAACATATTTATTTTCAGCCTTTGCTTTAGAAGATGGTACCAGTTCACGTACCGGGGATATAATAATAAGATCTAAAGATCCGGACATCAATAAAAACGTCATTATACCTGTGAGGCAGAATAAGGAAAACTGTATTTTACGTGTCGCCTCTTATAATATATGGGTAAATGCTGCTTCCTGGCCGAGCAGGAAAGCTATGGTCAATAATATAGTACGTAAATATGATTTTGAAATTTTCGGTACACAGGAAGGAACCAAAACCCACCTGACCGATATTACGAGTGATGGAACTTATGCATATATCGGAGAAGGTCGTGATGGAGGTGGAGCCGGGGAGTATTCCGCAATCATTTACAAGAAAGATCGCTTTGAAGTATTGGGTGCAGGGAATTTTTGGTATTCCGAAACCCCTGAAATTCCTAGTAGAGGCTGGGATGCTGTGAATTATAACCGCATTTGTTCCTGGGGAAAATTCAGGGACAAGGTTTCCGGTCGTGAATTTTATTTTTTTAATTCTCATTTTGACCATGAGGGAAAAAAAGCTCGTCTGGAATCATCCAAACTCTTACTATCCAGAATAAAACAGATAACCGGTGATTATCCTGTTTTTTCAACAGGAGATTACAATGATACACCGACATCTGAGCCGATACAAACAATATTGAACGATGGTATCCTGAAAGATTCGTATGTTTTATCAGAAACACCCCCCTATGGCTCGTTTGGAACAATTAATAATACAAGTAATAATACACCAACGGTCAGAATAGATTATATTTTCGTGACCAGCCATGTCCGCATTAAAGAATATGGTGTATTGAATGATCGTCCTGACGGGCAGTTTCCTTCAGACCATGATCCGGTACTGGTTGTTGCCGAATTCTAAAACATTAATTATTTTAATAATAAACCAATGAAAAAAATCCTTGTACTTCTCTTATCAGTTTTTATTGTATTTCCCGGATATACCCAGAAAAAAAACAAAAAATCTCCTGAGAAATGTATTCTTCGTGTAGCTTCTTATAATATATGGGTAAATGCAACTTCCTGGCCGGATAGGAGAGATGCTGTCAGTTCCCTGGTAAGGTTCCATGATTTTGATATTTTTGGAACACAAGAAGGTACTAAGCCAATGCTGGATGATATAAACCGGGCAGGAGGATATGCATATATCGGAGAAGGTCGTGATGGTGGTGTAAAAGGAGAGTTCTCAGCAATCTTTTATAAAACCGATCGTTTCGATGTATTGGATAACGGAAATTTCTGGTATTCGGAAACTCCGGAAGTTCCAGGGAAAGGATGGGATGCAGTCTGTTGTAACCGGATCTGTTCCTGGGGAAAATTCAGGGATAAGGTTTCCGGTCGTGAATTTTATTTTTTCAATTCCCATTATGATCATCAGGGAAAGAAAGCCCGTGTGGAGTCTTCCAAATTGCTTTTATTGAAAATAAAAGAAATAGCGGCTAATTACCCCATTTTTGCAACAGGAGATTATAATGCCACTCCGGAATCAGAATCTATTCGAATTTTACTGGATGATGGTCTGTTGAAAGATTCGTATACATTATCCAAACAACCGCCTTATGGGACGGTGGGTACCTTTCAGGGGTTGAAAGTTGATGCGGAAATGAAAACCAGGATTGACTTCATATTTGTAACGGATCATGTTAATATTTTGAAGTATGGTGTATTGAACGATCGCCCTTATGGTCGTTGTCCTTCTGACCACGATCCGGTAATGATAGTCGCTGAATTTTGACCATAGGTCGGATGAAGCCAATAATAGGATTGTTTCTCATTTGTCTTCTGTTGACATGTAGTTTCTGTTCCAACCGAAATACACATACGATGAGGATAATGAGCTACAATATTCATATCGGAATAGGTATGGATGATGTGATTGATTTGGAACGGATAGCTAAAGTGATTATAGAAATAAACCCTGATTTCGTCGGATTGCAGGAAGTGGATAGTATTACCGAACGGGTTGGATGGGTTGATCAGATTAGTGAATTAGCTCGTTTAACAGGAATGTATCCTATCTTTGCTCCTGCAACCGAAAGATCCAAAGGTCTTTACGGAATTGCTGCCCTTTCAAGGGAAAAACCGGTTTCATTTAAAAATATTCCATTGCCTGGAGTTGAAGAACCCCGGACATTTTTGGTTGTTGAGTATAAAGATTATTTACTTTGTAATACGCATTTTTCGCTTGAAAAAGAATCCCGTATAGAATCTGTTGAGATTCTGGATCGTGTTGTAAAAAGTTATAGTAAACCAGTTATTCTTACCGGTGATTTTAACATGCTTCCTGATTCTGAGGAAATAAATGCTTTACTGGTTAATTGGGAATTATTGACAGATCCAGAAATCAATACATTTCGTGCAGACCGCCCTACGCGTACAATCGATTATATTCTGGGATATAAATCGAAAGGCTATTTATATGAAGTACAGAAAGCGGTTGTGGTGAATGAACCGGTAGCATCGGATCATTTACCTATTTATATCGATGTACAGCTGGGACATCAATAAAATATATATGGTTAGATAAATATACTGTAAAATCCATTACTTGAGTTTTATAACATGTATGAAGTTTTTTAC
>JAISOY010000097.1 GCA_031275285.1 Bacteroidales bacterium
GGTCAAATTTTTCAGCGCAGGCCGCAGCTTCGGCTACACGGCCGATAGTGCTGTCGGCAATCACACATTCTACCGGTGATCCGTCGCCGTGACGTAATTCCGAACCGATAAGTTTTGCCACACTCCTGGCCAGATTCATGGTCTGGTCTTCAAGCGACTCGCGTACTCCACGTTGCCGTCCGTCAATCGTCGGACGAATTCCAATCTTCGGAACAATTCCTTTTAGCCTTTTTGTACTCATAACTTCTGATTTTATTAGGTGATTAAGATTATGTTTTTTAATAAGTTTGAACGTCTGAATGTTTATAAAGTTTGAAAGTCAAAAAGTAAGAATGTTCATAAAGTAAGAAAGTATAGATATGGGAAACTTTTTTCAGCATACTTTTCATTTTCTTTTCGTACTTATTTGATTTATTCATCATTCATTTTCCATTTTTAATTCTCCATTATTCACTACGTTCATGAGACCGCTGTCGCTACGTTCTCCATTATTTTTATAGTGTTCCCCGGACAATCAATTGAGTAGGGACGATTTCCTGAATTTTTTGTTTGGACTTGATAAAATCAGCAGTCCGTTTCCCCATCTGTGCAAAATCGGTAGATATCACGGTAATGCCTTTATCAATGATTTCATATACGGGAGTATCGTTGTATCCGATCAATCCTACATCCCTGCTCAATTTGTATTTTTTATCTTTGCAATACTGCACCATTTCCACCAGTTCTTTTTGTGAGATCACCAAATAAGCCGTACCTGGTTCCACTTCATTTTCTTCTACGCGTTGTACTATGTCAAAATGTATCCCGTGGTCCTTACAGAAACGTTTGAAATACCTGATACTGCTCCGTGGATGAAAGGAGGAATCGGGAAAGTACAACACCAGTTTTTTATATTTCCGGATCATCGACCATCCCGACTCCAGACTGTCGTACATGGCTTGATCAAAATCCTGGCAGACATAAGCATAATTTTCTGCCTTATATTTTCCCCAATCCAGCATCAATAATTTTCCGGGATCGATCTTTTTCAATGTGTCACTGATCCGGTCGTTATTGAAATTCATTACCACATACATATTGTACCGTCCTAAGCTGTCGTTAATAACGGAATCGAAAACACGAAGGTTATAGTGGTGGAACAGGAGGTCAATGGTGTAGTTTTTTGGTAGATTACTCACTACCGAATTATAAAGTACATCCTTAAAAGGTGAAAATGTATCGAGCAGCATGAATACTTTATTGACCGTTCCTTTCACATAATAACCCTTGGATGCCGTAGAATCAATGATCCCCCGCCTTTTTAACTCCTGGTAAGCTTTGAAGACCGTATCACGGGCAATGGAATTTTCTTTGCTGATCTGATTAATGGATGGAAGAAAATCACCTGTTTTATATTGTTCTTCACTGATGGACATGATCAGTGCCTCAATCAACTGCTGAATTTTTGAGCTATCGGCTTTAAATTCAATTTTCATTCTTTTAAATCCATTAATGATTTATTATAAAGCAACATACAGCTATGCTGTGCTGTGCTGTGCTGATACGAAAATAGAAATTAATTATTGAAAATAAAAATTAATTAAAAAATAATTAAATGAACCACTCTACTCTTCGATTAATATTGGTTTTGAAAATGGTCAGGACAGGATAATGTTATTTTTGATCACCCTATTTAGCCCGTGTTTTGACCTACTCAGTCATGAAATTTAAAAGCATTTATGATAAAGAGTTTATGTGCTATAGGGTCTTGTTTTGTAGTTCTTTGTTTTTGAAAAAAATCATGATTACTTTTGTGTTTTTATTATATCCATTATCCGGGAAGTTTTAATTATCTTTCTATAAAAACCAAATAGCTTTATGGCTGAATCTAAGAAATCATCGAAAATAATGAATGTACTAAGAAAAATAATAAATCATTATATATTCAGGAATCTGGTGATTTTGTTCATTATCTGCCTGATGGTCTATTTTGGAGTATTGGTTATCTTACGGCATTATACACACCATGGAGAAGCTTTAGCTGTTCCTGAACTAAGAGGGTTAACTATGGAAGAAGCGCAAAAGGTGTTGTCTGAGAATAAAATGCGTGGACAGTTGGTCGATTCCGTATATATTACCTCTGCCAAACCTGGTGCTGTTGTAGGTCAGGATCCCGAACCAAAATTTAAGGTGAAGGAAAACAGGAATGTTTTTCTTACCATCAATGCCATTACTCCTGAAAAGGTAAAGATGCCGGATGTTGTCGGGATATCACTCAGGCAGGCAAAGAGTATACTCGAATTACAGGGGTTGAATGTGGGTGAGATCGTCTATATTCCGGATATTGCCAAGAATAATGTTTTAAAACAGACTTATAAAGGAAAAGAGATCAGAAAAGGAACGGAAGTCATCAAGGGTTCCGAGATAGATTTGGTCCTCGGCCGGGGATTGAGTGATGAAAGAACGGAAGTTCCCAATCTTAACGGGTTTTCTTTGTCAGATGCCCGTGATTACCTGACAAAATATTATCTCAATTTCGGCGTTATTTTATATGATGAATCGGTACTTACAAGTGCTGATTCTCTGAAGGCATTTATTTATCAGCAAAGACCAAGAGCTGATGTCGGCTCTACTCTTCAATTAGGATCTTCCATTGATGTATGGTTAACTGTTGATGAGACTAAGTCCCCTAATTATGTGGAAAAGGAAGATGGCGAAGAAACGAAATAACAGATGAAGAAATATCTCTTCGGTATATTGATTTCAGTAAATTGTATTTTTTTACAGGGACAGGCTCCTGTAACATTAGGGCTTGACCATAACCCTATCTTACAAAACCGTTCATCTAAGGGTACTTTATTGAAAAACGATATACAGGTCGATACTATTAGTTTGCCTTTTATTGACGATTTTTCCTATTATGCTACATCCAACTATCCCGATCCGTCATTATGGATGGACAGGAAAGTTTTCATCAACAACAATTATCCGGTACTTCCCCGTTCAAATGGAGTGGCTACTTTTGATGCATTGGATGAAAACGGGCAATTATATAATAATAAGGGAACCAGTTTTCGTGCCGACACCCTTACTTCGGGTCCGATCGATCTGGGCGGGTCAGATATGCTCAATGTTTACCTGAGTTTTTTTTACCAGCCGCAAGGTATTGGAGATGCCCCGGAAGAAGGAGATTCGCTGATTCTTCAGTTCAAATCATCTTCTGAAAGATGGGAAAACGTCTGGCGGATACCGGGAACGAAAAATCACCCTTTCAAACAAGTGTTGATACCGGTTATAGGTACGGATTATCTATATAAAGGATTTCAATTCAGGTTTGTAAATATTGTCAGTCTGAATCAGGATAAATTTAATGAAGGGAAGAAAGGAAATGCAGACCTGTGGCATATCGATTATGTCCGTTTGGATAAAAACAGAAATATCAATGATACAACCATGCTGGATGTTGCAATGGTCGCACCCATGAAATCGCTGATTAAAGGCTATCAGGCAATCCCATGGACCCATTATCCGGTGGCATTTTCCTATCTTCTGGAATCACAAATAGATATTACTTACCGTAACAACCATCATCTCGGGTATCTGGTGACCCGGGTATTTGAATCCACAGATCTCTATACATCGCAAGTGACTCCTATCGGGAATGCCGGTGCGGAAAATATCCGTGAAGGACAGGTGATAACCTATACCGAAGAGGTACTTGATCCGTTCATTACACCCTTTACCGATTCTGCTTTATTTGAGATTAAGGGATATCTTCGAACTGATGAATACGACCGCAAGGAAAACGATACCGTTCGTTTCTTACAGGTTTTTAAAAATTATTTTGCACGGGACGACGGTATTCCTGAAAGTGGATATGGTTACGAAGGCATCAATGCACAAGGGGCAGCCATTGCCTGCCGTTATGAAATGTTTATGCCCGATACGCTACAGGCCGTAGCCATGTATTTCAATCCTGTACAGGATAGTATAACACGCAAATATCGTTTCCGGATAGCTGTATGGAGAGATGATAAAGGCCGGCCGGGTGAACAGGTTTATCTGTCTTCGGAAGAGTATTCTCCTGAAGAAACCGGAAAGTACGTTCTTTATACTCTTGAAAAACCAGTGTATATAGACAGGTATTACTGGATAGGTTGGCAACAGGTTACAACGGGATTCTTAAATGTAGGATTTGATCTGAACTATAATGATAAGGGAAATCTTTGGTACAACAGTCCGGGTGTGTGGCAACAGGACTCCAATGATGGTACGTTAATGATACGTCCTTATGCAGGAAAACGTTCCGACTTCTCTACTTCATCCCCTCCTGTTATTGAAAAACGGCCGGAAAGCAGTCGTTTGATAGTATACCCTAACCCGGCTTCATATTATGTCCGGATTGAATTCGAATCGGACCAACCCATCAGTATTTCAGAGTACAATGTTGAAATATTCGGGGCTACCGGACAACTGCGTTACCGGTCTGCACTTACACAAAATCAGGTTGATATCAGTCAGTTGGAGCAGGGAATGTATGTTTTACGTCTCATCCACAGGAAAACAGGATATGTTCGTAAGCAAAGTTTTCTGATCGTCCGGTAATCCGGATCCGGTACATTATTTTCCTGCAATGGGATAAAAGGCATTTTCGATATGTTCTATTATGGTCTGATTTCCTATGATGATTGAAATAACATCAAAACGGACTTCCATCTCCATCTCATTTTCCTGGATGTACATGCCGGCAGCTTTAATCAATTGATGTTGTTTCCTGCGGGTAACGGAAACATACGGCTCAGCAACAGGATTTCCCGTACGGCATTTTACTTCTGCTATCACCAGTTCATTCCCTTTTGCGGCGATAATATCTATTTCCAGATGCTGATACCTCCAGTTGCGTTCTAGTATCCGATATCCATTTTCAGTCAGATATACAGTAGCGATATCCTCTCCTTTTTTCCCGGTTTCATTGTGTTCTGCCATGCATCACCGGGGATTATTCAGTGGATGGTTTCAATCAGGATTTTCGAGTCACATTCGGTACCATAGGTATAATGCATATCAGATTTACCTTTGACAGTTAGTTTACAGACCCCTTGTAAGGCTTTATAACAAGTCGACTTGAAAAGAAGGGTCTCACCTTCTGTACCCGATACGGTATTGGAATAGGTAAAGTTTGCGTCATCCCGTAGCATGCCGGTCATGGTTCCCGTAAAAGACCAGACATCGTCTTTAGGGTCGGCTTTTGTTTCCGCGCCTTCGATACGGGTATAACTCCCATTGGTTACATCACAGGTGATGATTACTTTTTTGTCATCCTCAAGGCTATGAATGGATGCAGTATTGAGCTTGTAGTCATAACGGTCGATCTGTGTTTCTCCTTCTGTGACAAACCTGCATGTAATGGGCATATTTCCTGTAACAATCTGTCCGTTAACTGAAAACCGGTTGGTTAGTTTGATGACGGCTGTTCTGCCGCTTTGCCCATAGACCTCTTTATCGGGCAGATCGATGGTAATGGTACCCATCAGTGTCATATCATTCAGGGACCATGCATTGTATTCAATGTCTACCACAAATTTCCCTTCCGACGGCTCTTTAAATGTGATGGTTTTCTTCCTTGATTCGTTTTCTTCTGTAATCGGATCCGTTGAATAGTTGTTTTTATCCACCAATGCCCAGGCATCTTCTGCCTCACGGAAAATAACAGAATAATAACTGGTTGCCCATACGACATCACCTACCATATCGATAGGCGTATATTCAACTTCATCATCGTCTTTTTTACAGGTAGGCAATAGTATGACAGCCAGTGCTACTATAATGATATTTTTTAACTTCATTTTCATTTGTTTATAATTTATTACGCTATGTTACTCGTGAGGTCAATTCTGCTGAGTTCGCTCCATGATTTTAAGTTCAGATGAACCCCGAAATCCAAAGGGTTCACCGAAAGTAACGGCTCAGCGGAGCTCAATACACCATAGATATTCATTACGGTTGATGAACAGTAATGTTCATGACATTTCAAGTTCTGTTTAACCCTATTATTTTTACGTTTAAGAAACATAATTGTTACAAAATTAGCAGAAAAGGAGCAGAAATCAAACTTCAATATTCCACAAATGGTCTTAATTGAAAAGTCCTATCGGCAAAGTAAGCCTTACCCCCATGCTACGGTATTCGAAATTTTCAAAGCCGACAAAAAAGCCGACATGCCAGATCAGTCCGATCGTATATCCGATTTCCATATAGTTCTTTATTTCCGGAGTATACAGGTAATTGACCTGAAGCCCTTCGGACCATAAACGGTCCCTGAAAAAAGGCAGGTATTTCAGCATCAGGTATGGTGTGGAAAAATAAGCATGGGCTTCAAGGTATTTATCAGATGTACTAAAACGATAATACTCCAACAGGTTGAATGTTTTGTCGCCGATCTGATTAATAACGATCGGTATCTCAGCTGTCCGGAAATGAACATAGTCTGGGAAATAAATATTCTTTCTGTTGACAAATGTTCCGGCTCCGACTACATACTTAAAATGCTGCATGATCCCTGTCTCAATAGTTTGAGCGATTCCGCCATACAACAGGTCGAAATCGCTGTCACTATTCAATACATCTTTTAAGCCTTTGCGCCAGCCTGCATAAAATGTAGGGAAATCAGAACGTACCATCCTTTTCCGGTTGGCCCGGTCAATCCGGTAGAAGAAACGTGGCGTATAATTGACGTGTAGATTAAAAGAAGTATTTGTGTGATGGGTCAATGGTAGTGTCAATTCATTATTTTTCGGTTCATTGGAAGTATACTCCCTTGAATCTTGATAGAAGAACGAATAATCGCTGTGGTTCTCCAGCATCCTTCTTTTTGAATACAGTAGGGTCATATCCAGCTGTAATCCATTGGCAATATCGATCCGGTTATTCACATGTGCGAATTCCTGGTCATATAATTTCATATAATTACGGCGGAAAAACAGTGACGATATGGTATTCTTAAGTGGAAGCATTCCCAGCAAACCATTAAAGTCCGTTGATTTGTGCCCGACAATTACCGACAGATTCCCTCTTCTTAACGGAGCATAGCTCAGATCGGATTTAACCTCCCACATTACTTTTTTCCGGTTGATCGCCCAGATCACTTCAGGGGTAATAGATAACCGGTTCTCCATCGGAGATTTCCCAAAATCCTTATAATAAGGAAGCCGTAGTCCGATATAAAAACCATCCACCGTGTTGAATCCCAGTTTTGACGATCTTAATCCCCGGTAACCCAGCGTTCCTGCTTTTCCCAGATGGATATCCGTACCCCATAATATTTTCCCTCCGGTTTGGAAAATATTTTTCGCCGGTTTGTTTTTCCGGGCAAGCGTATCGTTTGATAAAGGGATCTTCAGAGTGGCTTTCTCCTGATAACTCTTCAATTCATTGGGCATCAGCGGAACCGGACGTATCATATCCCAGGGCACTGTATCCCGTTTATTCGCGGCACTATCCATTTCCACTTTATAGTCATCATAATATGTTTCGCTCAGGTTCAGGGATTCTTTCTTTTTCTCTTTGGTACCCGTTTCTTTTTGCATCAAACGGGCTAACTTATATGCTTCCCTGTTGGATAGGTCATCTTTTTCCAGTATTTCCCTTATTTCTTTATTCACCTTACCGGCTGCCTTATTGGTGATTTCCGCTTCTGCGAGGTAAGCATCGCTATTTTGCACGGCTTTCCGTTGTTGTTCCGCCTGTAACAACACATCGGGTTTTTTTATAGAGGTACTCTCTTCAACATGGTGGTACTTTACCGAAGAGTTGTATCTGAATACACCCTTATTTCCTAATATCGACCCGTTAAAATCGATTCTGTGGGTAACCGGCAACCAAATGTTATCATTGACTTCATTGAAATAAATCTGTACACGGTAGTCACCACCAATGGGAAATTGTCCGGTCACATCTACCCTGTATACATTCCAGTAGCTATCGGCAATATAAATATAACCTGAGATCACCTGTTTTCCTTTGTGTCTGGGAATAATTTTTATTCTGTTGATGATCCGGTTATCTTCCTCTATAAACCCCTCATAACGGAATTTGTAGTGAGTAAAAGCACTGGATGATAACGGAGAAATGTTGGGAAGAATAGCTTTCGGATCATACACACTGACAGTGACCAATTCCATGATACTCCCGGAATTTTCATCCTGATTGGGAATATTTCCTGTCTTTTTCAATACTTTTTGCCTGTATTTGTTTGGTGCAGTAAATTCGATCTCATTATAAGTTTCTTCCAGATAGGTATTCCCTTCTTTGATCTCTTTTAACTGATCTCCTGCAAGCCTCTTGACCAATCCTGAAATTTTATCGACTTGCAGGGACCCTTTCAGGTATACTTCTGCTTTATATTCCGAGACCTGATTCAGATAATAAGGAGCCATGGCAATGGCCCGGCGCATAATGTCATAAGCAGGATCTTCGTTCTTATTGGAAATGATAACTTCTGCAATTTCATAGGCTTTTTCCTTTAGGAAGATATCAAGTTCAACTGTGCTTTTTCCGATAATTACTGAATGTGTCTGGGTTTCATAACCCAGGCATTGAAAAATACAGGTATATGTACCTTCCGGCATTTTCAATTCATAAGATCCGTTGTCATTGGCCGAGGTGCCCTGTTTTAACTCCTTGATATATAGCGATGCCGCTTCAACCGGATTGCCGTTGATATCGGTGATCCGGCCTTTTAATTCCTGTGCCTGAAGCTTCATTCCTAATAAAGAACAAAACAGAGATACAACAAAGAAATAACGGCATTTTCGAATGTGTGCAATCATCTCAGTGGATTGTTTCCGTAAAATTAAAATAAAAACGATACATAAAAGATTTTATTACATTTTTAGTACCGTAAAACCAACAGTGATACATGTGTGCAAAAAGGATGCCTTTTTCCAGGCTACGGAAAATAAAAAAGCCGTCCTAAAAAAGAACGGCTTTGCAAGCTGTGAGTTAAGATAATTATTAATCTAAAATTTTCAGGCGAATATTGCGGAACCATACGTCGTCACCATGATCCTGAAGACCAATATAGCCTTCGCGGTTCGGTCCGCCGCAATTGTTCAGCAATTCAAAAGCCAGAGGCCATTTTTCCTGACTGAATTTGCTGGCTTGAAGCATTTCAGTCCATTGGGGTGTCCATAAATGGTATTCTACTACATTTTCACCGTTCTGTGCATGAAGAACAGTGCCCTTGAATACAGTAATGGTGGTATTGTTCCATTCTCCAAATGGTTTTGAATTTTGGGGTTTTGCAGGGATCATATCATACAGCGAGGTGGACATACGGTTGCCATCTTTTCCCATTTTGGCATCTACATGGTTTACATTATCCAATACCTGGCTTTCGGGAGAAGAGATATAGATTGGTTGTCCTTTGATTTCCTGGGCCAGATAGAAGATACCGGAATTAGCACCCTTGGCAACTTTCCAATCAATAGACAATTCAAAGTTTTTGAATTTATGTCCGAAAATGATATCGCCACCGTCTTTTTCCTGGGCTTCACCACCACCGGTACCGTTAAATTTAATGGCACCTTCGTCAATCACCCATCTTCCGGGAACTTTATCTTTGTTGTAACCTCTCCATCCGTTAAAAGTTTTTCCGTCAAAAAGGACATAATATCCGTCCTTATCCATGGCGAACTTTTTCAGGTCATATTGGGTTTTTTCCAGAATGGTATATTCAGGAACACCATCTTTTTCGGGAACTACTACTTCTTTAGTAACAATTGTTACCGGTTCCCAAGGTTCAGCAGGAGTGCCTTTAGAGGAGCCACCGCCACAGGATGAGAGCGCAAACAAAATCATCAATGCGCCAACACCCATGTTGATACTTTTTACTTTCATATGATTTGGTTATTATTCGGTTAAGTGATTATTAAACAAGTAAATCCGCATGGGTTTAAAGCATGCGGATTTGTACTATTATTCATTAAAATTACGGCATGGCAGGTAATGACCAACCATCCCTGTAGGTATGCTTGATCAGATCTTCTGCAAATGGTTTTGCGTCAATAGAAATACTTGGCTTATTGAATGAAGGATGACCATCTACGATTTTGAAATCATCCGACAATACCATATTGAATTTATCGCTATCGCCGATATTGGTGAATTTCATATTAGGACCATCCCATAACAGTTCTTTGTTCAAAGCCTGTAAGCGAACACCCAATACACCCATTACTACCATTTCGTTGAATGGGCCTGCTTCTTTAAATGGTGATTTAGTTTCGATACGGGTTGCCGGATTTTCCTTACATGCACGTACCCAATCCATTTCATGTCCGCCCTCCATCGCTTTTTCCACACGACGTTCTGTCTTGGGTGCATTAGGAGTACGACCTGATAACAGCCAAGGCCTAACACCATAACAACCGCAGATCAACGTATCTTTGGTACCATAAAAGATAGCGGCACCACCAGAGTCATTCATATTTTTACCTTCTGGCCATCCGTTAGGCATCATCGGCTTGATTCCACCATCATACCAGCATACCTCTACTTCAGGATATTTCACCTTTTTGGTATTCATGTTGGCACGTGCAGGGAATGTAAATTTAACTGCCTGTGCAGTAGGAGCGCAATCAGTTAACAATAAAGTCGAACTACCCTGTACCTTTGTGGGATAACCCAATTTTAAGCCTTTAAATATCGGATGCATGATGTGGCAGGCCATATCTCCAAGTGCACCTGTTCCATACTCCCACCATCCGCGCCAGTTCCAGGGATGATAAATTTCATGGTAAGGACGCATTTTTGCAGGACCGGTAAACAGATCCCAATTCAGGGTATCAGGAACCCACATACCATTTTTTGGAGTGTTCAAGCCCTGAGGCCAGA
Source organism: Bacteroidales bacterium (assembly GCA_031275285.1). Lineage (NCBI taxonomy): Bacteria > Pseudomonadati > Bacteroidota > Bacteroidia > Bacteroidales > Bacteroidales bacterium. Next base: position 10,873 of record JAISOY010000097.1, read on the forward strand.
TAGGACGGTCGGTAAATGTATCTACCTTCTTTACCTCTCCGATTTCTCCATTCTGGATCCACTCGCAAACTAAGTCTACACCTTCTGCGGAACTACCCTGGTTACCCATAGAAGTAGCCACTTTATACTTTTCTGCCAGTTTGGTTAGTAAACGTGACTCATATACAGAATGGGTCAGGGGTTTCTGTACATAAACATGTTTACCCATGGTCATAGCTGTAGCAGCTATGATCGCATGTGTGTGATCTGCTGTTGCAACGATTACTGCGTCAATGGATTTACCCATTTCGTCATACATCTTACGCCAGTCCCAATATTTTTTCGCACCGGGGTTTTCTTTAAATACTTTATCAGTGTATTTCCAGTCGACATCACAAAGAGCAACGATATTCTCAGTAGGTTTCACTCTCTTCAGATTCGCATTACCCATGCCTCCTGCACCAACAACTGCGACATTCAATTTGTCACTCGGAGCTTGATGCCCTAAAACACTTCCCATCGCATGATTGGGTATCACGGTAAAAGCAGCAGCTGCTGTTGCCGATGTCCCAATAAAGGTCCTTCTTGATACTTTGTTTTTCATATTGATTTGTTGTTTTTGAACGAAATATTTATTGTAATATTATAGACAGACATGTAATGCAAATCGACACAAAGATTGCAAAAAAAAACAAGGATTAATATTTATTTTAACATTATTTAAGGTTTTTCTCTTTGGCTGAAGCAGGATGTAATTTTTAAGATTTTCAAAGATACTTTATTTGACAACAAGTAATACTACTTTTCTGCAATTTTTTTTATTCTCTGTAAATGTCTTCCTCCATCGAATGAAGTATTTAAAAATTCATCCACAATCGTATAGACCATTTCCTCTGAAATGAACCTGGCCGGTATCGAACAGATATTGGCATCATTGTGCGCCCGGGCCAGACGGCTTATTTCTGCATTCCAGCAAAGTGCTCCACGTATTCCCTTGTGTTTGTTCACTGTCATATTGATCCCGTTTCCGGTTCCACAAATAGAAATTCCCAGTTCGCAGGAACCTTGTTCCACAGCATTCGCCAGGGGATGTGCGAAATCGGGATAATCAACCGGATCAGGACTTTTCGAACCAAGATCATTGACGGTGTAGCCCTTTTGTTGTAAGTAATCTATTAATTTTAATTTTAGCTGATAACCGGCATGATCATTAGCAATTCCTATCGTTTTCATAAAAATATCCAGATAATATTGTATCGCAAATATACGGTTTTTCTTTTTGCGTCAACTTATTCATGATTAAATTCATATTTTCCTGCAGGGACTTCATAAATTACATAGCCGTCTTTTTCCTCTATTTTTTTTGCATGGCCGCTTTTCTCCACTCCTTTTGCAGGGAAATACACCAAAGCCGAGCTATTTGGCGGGACTTTGACTTTTAAAGATAAACGTCCGTTTTCCCGTTTCCAGTCAGTGGTGATTTTACCTACCGGAGAGTTGTAAGAGGCGTTTGCCCATGAGATATTTGATTCATCAATCATAGGAGGACGTATGATAAACTTACGGAATCCCGGATAATCCGGATTCCTCCTGATACCGGCTACTCCGTCAATATACCATGCTCCCGGATAGAGGTAAGAACTATGTAACAGGGAATGTCCCGGAAGGTCTTTTTCCCACATTTCCCAGATGGTGGTGGCGTCATTTTCCCTCATAAATCCCCAACTCGGATAAGTTGTCTGTGAAGTCATGGAATAAATAAGGTCGTCACGGCCAAGTTCGCGCAATAATTTGAAAAGCATGGCTCCGCCGGTGATCCCTACATTAATGTGTCCTTTACAATTGACCAGTATTTCTTTTTCAAGGCGTTCCATCACCTTGTCTTTTAGTCCGGCAGGAGGGATGTTTGCGAGCAATGCTACCGCCAGATTGCCCATCGACCGGTCAGAATAGCTGAAATCATCCGCGTTATAGTATTTGACATGTACCGCTTTCCTTACCGCTTCTGCCCGTTGATCCCATTCCGCAGCCTTTTCATTTTCACCCAATACCCGGGCTATATTTGCCGCAGTAGAGAGATTGAACACGTAGTAACAACTGTTGAAGCACTCGGCCTGTGGTTTGTTGTTGTTCATTCCCTCAGCCGTAGCTCCCGGCCACAGCCAATCGGCCAGGTAATCCCAATTGCCGCCCCAGCGTACCAGGATGTCATTCTTTGTATGGCCCTTAAGAAAATCCATCCATTTCACGATCAGTTCAAAATTTTCCCTTAGAATGCGTGTATCTCCTTCATGCTGATATATGAACCATGGCAATGTGACGACAATACCACCCCAGGAAGGACCACCACCACCATTGTTGGTGGGTGCGGTATGGGGCAATACACCTCCGCCTACTCTTGGTCCCATGTTGGTTTCCCAACCCTGCACATCACGCCAGTCCTGCATCCACTTGGTATAGAAAGATCCGAGACTGTAATTGAACAATCCCGTTTCCGAAGTAGCATGTGCATCGCCTCCGTAACCTAACCGTTCCCTTTGCGGACAGTCGACTATATAGCCACCGATGGATAAATTTTCAAAAGTCCAGCGGATGCGGTCATACATCCAGTTTTGAAGGTCGTTGGAGCATTTAAAATCAGTGGCTGACGGATAATCAGTACGGACCAGCCAACCTTTTATATCGGACAATTGAGGCTTTTCTTTTAATCCTTTTATAGTGATCCATCTTCCCGAACTATAGTTGAAGCGGTTATTGAATGTTCCCTTACCCGAAGGGCCTATAATATAGGCGCTGTAATTCCTGAAAGTCATTTCATGTTGTTCCCGCTCGGAAAAGAGAAAATCAACCCGGTCTCCCGGATTTCCGGTTACTTTAATGTTCGTCCAGCCTGCAAAATTAACGCCCATATCGACCCGGTAAGAGCCGTCAGGGCGTTCTTCAATACTGACAGGCGTTATTTCTTCAAATTTTTTGTTCACTTGTGCGTTTTGTGCGGAAAGTTTTAACCGGGGAGAAAATACTGTGGCGGTAGTCCAGTCACTATCATTGAAGGTCGGTTGGTTCCAGTCGGGAATTTCTTTGTTGGCATCATACAACTCCCCACCCATGGTGCCCATTCCCCATTTACCCAAAAGTTTATTAGGACTGGGGTGTGTTTTCCATGTTTCATCCGTAATAATTCTTTCTGCAGGTTTTGAATCTGCTGATATTTCTTTATCATAATACACATCAGCCTGCGCTATTACGATCGCTGAACGTGGTTTATCGCTTGTTTTATACGGGTCGAATATGGCCCAGGATGTTCCGAGCCAAAGGGCAATTACATTTTTCCCAGGTTTCAGTTCTTTTGCTATGTCATAAGCGATGTAACGTGCACGTGTTGTATGATCGCTAACTGCCGGAGCAAGCACGTGATCACCTATTTTTTTACCATTCACATACAGTTCGTGATAGCCTACCGATGCAATGAACATAGTAGCACGTACCGGTTTTTTATTCAATTGGATGGTTTTACGGAACCACGGATCAACAAGGTTGCATTCAGGCTTTGATGGATCAAAAATATCGCTGGTGCCGATCCATTTGGCTTTCCAGTCGGTCGATGCAAATAAGCCGGTACTCCAGTGCGCTGTTTCACTCCATTTTGATTCGTTGCCGGACTCATCTTTTACGCAAACTTTCCAGTAATAATCCCTGTCGGAGTGTAATGGTTTTCCTCCATATTCAATAAGTTGCATCAGGTCGGAGCCGATCCACCCGGAGTCCCACATATCCCCGACCCCCTTATTTATTTTTTTTTCTGTCTGGCTGACCAATATCCGGTATGCGGTCTGACGTTGTCCGAAGCTGTTTTCATTGCTTGCCTGAAGAGTCCAGCTGAAACGGGGAAATGGCACATCGAGTCCCGAAGGATGAGCCAGATATTCACATTGTAAATTTTCAGGAATAACTGAGCATTTTGGGGCTGCATTTACATTCAGGATAAAAGTAAATAACAATACATGGATGAATGTCAGGACAGTTGCTTTCATTATTTGGAATTTTGAAATTTGAACAAAGAAAAACAAATAGAACGGAAGAAATATAAAATATTACGCAACCGATTGCATGATCATGAGTTAACCTTTTCATGGTAGAATTTTAAAATATCTCAAATTATTGAATATTAAAATAATATCCCCTGTTTAAGATTTTTTATCATTCGTGAGAATAAAAATCTCTTATCTTTGCCGCTTAAATCATTATTTCCAAATAGAATTGAACTGATGGATTTTAAAAAGATGAACCGTATCACCGGATGGATCGTTTTCGTCATCGCATCCGTTGTTTATTTACTTACCATTGAGCCAACTGCCAGTTTTTGGGATTGTGGCGAATTTATTTCTACAGCATACAAACTTGAAGTGGGTCATCCTCCCGGAGCTCCGTTTTTCATGCTTATAGCACATATCTTTACTTTATTTGCCGGAAGTAATGTCGAGTTGGTAGCAAAAATGGTGAATATTTTTTCCGCTCTTTGCAGTTCTTTTACCATCCTCCTTTTATTCTGGACCATCACCCATTTAGGGAAAAAGATCATTAGTACCCCGGTACAGAATTTTACTCCGGTACAAACCATTTCCGTCCTTGGAGCCGGGATTGTAGGTGCTTTGGCCTATACTTTTTCGGATACCTTCTGGTTCTCTGCTGTTGAAGGTGAAGTATATGCTTTCTCTTCTTTATTTACAGCTTTGGTATTTTGGGCCATTCTGCGTTGGGAAGATGAAGCCGACCAAAAATATGCTACCCGTTGGCTGATACTCATTGCTTATCTCATGGGGTTATCCATAGGGGTGCACTTGTTGAACCTGTTAGCTATTCCAGCTATAGGGCTGGTATATTACCACCGGAAATATACGGTAACCACCAAGGGAACCATTATTGCATTACTGATTTCAGCTGCCGTCCTGTTATTCATCCTTTATGGAATTGTTCCTGGTGTGGTACAACTGGCTGTATGGTTCGAATTACTGTTCGTAAAATCCATGGGCTTACCGATGAATACAGGTATTTACATATATGCTGTTCTGCTTGTTGGCGGGATCATTTACGGACTGTATTATTCCCTCAAGAAGAAGAAAGTAATCCTGAACAGCGCGTTACTTTTTGTGACTGTGATCATTATCGGTTATGGTTCGTATGCAGCATTGATCATTCGTTCGGCTGCAGAGCCACCTATGGATCAGAACAATCCACAAAATCTTTTTAACCTTCAGTATTACCTTAACAGGGAACAGTATGGTGACAGGCCTTTGTTTGTAGGACCTTACTACAATTCACAGCCTGTGGATTACAAAGAAGGAAAAACTTTGTATGCCAAAAAAGGAAATCAATATGTAGAAATCGGTAAAAAGACGGATTATATATACAAAGACGGTTCCACTACTCTTTTCCCACGTATGTACAGCCGTGAATCATCGCATATCAATGTGTATAAACAATGGGCGAAGATTCCGCAGAACCAGGCGCCTGATAAGATTCCTACATTCGGTCAGAATTTGCGTTTCTTTTTCTCATACCAGTTGGGACATATGTACTTCCGGTATTTTTTCTGGAATTTTGTAGGCCGCCAAAACGATATTCAGGGACATGGGAATCCCATTCATGGTAACTGGATATCCGGGATTACCCCGTTAGATGAGTCACGGCTCGGTCCTCAGGATTTGCCGGAAAGCCTTCAAAACAGGGGAAGAAACGCGTACTATTTCCTTCCCTTGATATTAGGGATTATAGGTTTGGCATTTCAATTCCAGCGTAAACGGCCTGATTTCTGGGTAGTCATGATGCTTTTCATCATGACGGGGATCGCTATCGTTGTTTATTTGAATCAAACACCTTTGCAGCCCCGTGAGCGGGATTATGCTTATGCCGGGTCATTTTATGCTTTTGCGATATGGATCGGGTTGGGTGTAATGGCTATTATCGATACGATCCCTGAAAAGATGAGGAATAAAGGGTTGGCTATAGCTGTCACAGCAGTACTGTTATTGTTGGTTCCTGGGATCATGGCTAAAGAAAACTGGGATGACCATGATCGTTCCGGAAGATATACCGCCCGTGATTTTGCTTTTAATTACCTGGCATCCTGCGAGCCGAACTCCATTATTTTTACTAATGGCGATAATGACACTTTCCCTTTGTGGTATGCTCAGGAGGTGGAAGGAGTTGGTACGGATATCCGCGTGGTGAATCTGAGTTATCTGGCTGCAGACTGGTATATAGAACAAATGGACAGAACCGCATATGAATCCAAGCCGCTGCCATTTTCACTGACCCACGACCAATATATGTCAGGAGTCAGGGATGTATTGTATATCCATGATCTTTTTAACGGTCAGCATATTGAATTGAAAGAAGTGATGGATTTTGTAGGGAATGAAGATATTAAGACAAAAGCCGTACCTACGGGCGACGGTGTGCTTTGGTCCGGTCAGTTAGCCGCAAGTGAGCTTCGTCGGGTTCCCTCTGACCAGCTGGCGGATTTCCTTCCTGCAAAAAATTTGAAAATAACAGTTGACAAGGAAAAGGTACTGGAAAATGGCACTG